>NZ_JAQQDB010000023.1:0-120231 GCF_046030135.1 Caballeronia jiangsuensis | reverse complement strand
CAGCCATGCACCAGCTTATCGATTCAGGGCGCCTCAAGGGTTCGCTGCGCCGGGCTCACGCCCGCCCTCGACCCGCCAAACCGCCCACTCGGATTTCAAAAGAGGCCTTTTTATTCAGTCGCGATTTAGGTTGCTTTGCAGCGGCATTGAGCGCATTGTGAAGTAAGCGAAGTGTCTCTCTGGCCGCCCGCTTCTCGCGATCCGCATCGATCCAGTCAATGACGGTCAGCCACGCAAAAGGAGCGCGCCAACATGACTATTCCTACTATCGAATACCGAGGGTACGAGCTACGTGCGTACTCTCATCAGGAATTCCCGCTGCATCGTGACCCATATGCCAACGGTCTAAGGAAGTTCTCTTCGGTTGTGCGAATTGAGAGTATTCAACCCAGCAATGTAAAGCCACGGCGCTACGGAACGGTGTTCGCTGGAACGACCCCCGGTAACGATATGGACGCCATCGATCTCGCGATGCAATACGGCAAAGACATCGTAGATGGCAAGGTCCAGGCAAACGAACTTTGACATTCTGCTGTGTCGCAGTTTTTTTCGCGTACCGCATCCGCGCCGGTTGCGGTGTTCAGACGGCGACGCTCGCGTTGAATGGACGGCCACCAACCTCGACCGCAAAGAAGGAAATATCGTTTGTTCTTTACCCCCTTGCTTGACGACTCGGGTGAGACATGCGGGCGCAGGCTTAATTTCCCTACTCTGCCCTATATGACGAACAGGGCCACACCAAGGGGACTATATGACGCATGCGATCTGCGCAATTCTGACCGGAATGACCATGATATTTGTCGCTTCGTTCTATCGGTATCGGCAAAGCGTTGGGCATAGGGAGTAAATCCCTAGCTCACGGAGAACCCTCGATGTGCGTATCTATCACAGGCGGTGACGCTCTACCGCTATAGCTTCCTCACGCGCATTCACGGTTCTCGAAGCCAATAAGAGTCGTACATATTCATCTAGAGAGAGGAGCCATGAGCACCGAACAGGTAACGGAACTTTGGGCCGAATTCGACGAACTTGCATCAAACAGCGAGAATCCGGACGTCCAATTCGTAATCCGTGCAATTAGACTTCACGCAGAGGTTTTGAACAATCGGCTCGCCGCGCTTGAGGAACAAGCGGACAGGAAATATTCGTGCGCTAATACTTACTGACCTTCTGCCCGAGTTCGAGAGTGGAGTATCGCCGGAACAACTCCTCGCCCGCCGGGCGCCGATGCTCGTGATAGTGGCACAATGGATCCGCGACCGGCCTCCGCGCATACGCGCATGCGCGACAATGCCTGGGACGGCGTCTGACGTTACCGCAGCCGCGCCCCATCCCGCGGCATTAAAGTTTCGAATCTTGCGGCACGAGTTTCTCGTGCAACTCAGCGGTCAGCGTCTCGACCCGATGGATTAACTTCCGGGTAAGCTCCGTCAGCTCCGTGTTTCGCTGCAGGAGTTCAAGCAGTTGTCCGGCGTTCTTTGCTGCAATCTCCTGCCATTGCTCGTTCGCGATTGCAAGCGCTTCCCTGTACTGCGCGTCATCCTCGGCTGAGCACAGTGTCACGCGCTGCTTGTCGCGCGTCTGGGCAAAGCCGGATGAGCGGCGCTGCATAAGCTGCCTGGAGGCTGAAAGCGAGGTTGAGGAGAATAAATGGATAGACGTCGAACTTCGTTAGGCCGCAGACGTTGACTCCGATCCAGATAGCGACAATAGCCGTCTGCGTGCCGAGGAAAAGGGGTGTTCCGAAGAAACGCGCAAAAGCTTCCGCCTTGAGGGCGAATGTGTCGTTGCCAAAAGCTGAAGCAAGGTGCGCGTGAGGACGATGGCAGCGGAAGTGATCAAGTGTCGGATCTTCGAGCGCAGCGGTAGCCGAGTCGGGCTTCATCGTTTCCATCATTCCCTCCAAGGCCTAGTCGTGCTGGAGCTTCGCCAATCAGGACTGCGGCACCCAGGTACATGTGCGGATCGGAATCAAAGTCCCGGGCCTAATGCAGTGTACCGCTCGCTCTAGCATGAGGCGAACCTGGAATCATGGATCGAGATGCCAATCATCTGGACACCCTTTTTGATGACCTTCAGCGCGTGCTTGCATACAGCGTTACCGAAGGCGTGGTAGGCGTTCGTGATGTCGTCGAGGCGAAAGCAGTGCGTGATCAGCTTGTCCGGCGCGAGGCGGCCCCGAGCGCACAATCTTGAGCAGCATCGGCGTGCTGACGGTATCGACGAGGCGCGTCGTGATCGTGATGTTTCGGTCCCAGAGTGCTTCGAGATGCAGGTCCGCCTTGACCCCATGCGATCGACTAGCACAACTGGAACGTCTCCGGCACCCACGGCCTCGATTGCGCAATCGACGCCCGCGGGCTTGCGTCAACCTCAAATTTCCGTGACGGCATCGGCGCGTTCTATATCGATGCAGACGGTCCCGCCGAACGTACGCGCGACTTTGCTCAGGGACCGTGATATACGAGTGCCTTCATCGAAACTCTCGCTTAGCGAGCTGCTTAATCCGCGCCGATCCGAACCGCCGAAGCGCGTCCATATCGTAGCGATCGAAGTTCATCCAAAACGCATCCATGGCCGCTTGAACATGGGCTTGCCCGCCCCCGACATCGTCCTGTCGGCCTCGGCGCGCCGGAGCTATACTTCGAGCAGGAAGCGATCATGCGCGGCTTGCGATTGTTCAATTCCTCGAAGCGGTCGCGGGCGCGGGCGCGCTCGCGCATTTTTATAGCCGCGGTCCTGCCGCCCTCTTATCTCGCGCCATTCTGGCGAACCTGAAATCCGCTATGGCTGACGATCCACCTCTCGACGAGAACCATTTGCTTTCAGTTCTGCCAGAAGCGGAAAGGGTGCGCCTCGCGCCGCATCTCGTTCCGGTCGACATGACTTTGGGGCAGGTCGTGTACGAATCGGGCGATCGCCAGCGCTTCGTCTATTTCCCTACGAAGTCCATCGTGTCTCTGCTCTACGTGATGGAGGATGGCGCGTCCGCAGAAATCGCGATCGTGGGTAATGAGGGGCTCATCGGCATCGCATTGTTTATGGGCGGCGAAACGACGCCGAGTCGCGCTATCGTGCAAAGCGCCGGGGCGGCCTTCCGGCTGGACGCGCAGATACTCAAAGAGGAATTCATCCGCGGCGGCCCCGTGCAGCGGCTGTTACTGCGCTATACGCAAGCCCTGATCACGCAAATGGCACAGACCGCCGTTTGCAACAGGCACCATTCGATCGACCAACAACTGTGCCGGTGGCTGCTGCTCAGCATGGACCGCCTGCCCTCCAATGAACTGAAGATGACCCAAGAACTGATTGCCAACATGCTCGGCGTACGGCGTTCCGGTGTCACGGAAGCAGCGCTGAAGCTTCAGGACGCCGGGCTGATTCGCTACGGTCACGGACACATCCGGGTGCTCGACCGGCCGGGGCTCGAGAAACGTGTCTGCGAGTGTTATCGCGTAGTGAAGCGGGAGTTCGACCGTCTGTTGCCCGATTTAAAGGCCGTCTAGATCGCGTCTCGCGGCGGCGCTCTGTGCCACTGGCAAGGCGCCTTTGTTCTCGCGGCGGCGCTCTGTGCCACTGGCAAGGCGCCTTTGTTATCCTCCCTACGCGCGCTTCGACGACAGCGCCTTGAGTTCCCGCATCGTCTGTTCGGCGCGCTTGCTGATCGCCGCCAACGATTCCGCCTGAGACTTCTGTGCCATTTCGGCAAGCTCACGCATGTTCTCGAACGCCGTCTGCAGCGACTGTTGGATGAACTCTCCCCGCTTCGCCATCGACTCCGTTGCATTGTCGCCGCTCATCCGGCTCGCTGCGGCCTGGATCGCCTGCGCGCTCGCATTGAGCATTTCGGTTTGCTTTCGAACCAACGCCTGCATTCCTTCATATGCGAGTGTGTTGGCCTCGGCGAGTGCTTCGACGTCTTTGCGCCGGGCTTCCAGCAACGACGTCATATCGACGCCAGGAAATTTGAAGCTCTCCAGGATCTTGCTGAAATCAGCGATCGGGGAAACAGGTGTTGCCATGGTGACTCTCCTTTCTACATGCTGCTGAACGATCGGTAGCGTGACTACCGTCTGGCATCGTCCGCTACAAGATGACCGCGTGCCGGCTGAACGTCCGCGCCTCGCCGATCGGAAACACGGTCCGCTCATATACTTCGTTGATGACATCGGCGGCCGACAGATAAAACGCGAGCACGGCTGTGAGCAGACCGCCATATCCGCCCGCCATCCGTAACGCTACCGACCCCGTCCATTCGCCACCGGCGAGCAGGAGGAACGTGATCCATAACGCCAGAAAAATAAACTGGAGCGCGCGCGGCGAGCGGAACGTGGCAAGCCACATGTAGAAGGTGAAGAAGCCCCAAAGAAACAGATACCAGCCGACGAAGCCGGCAGGCACCTTCCCGTGGAAGAACACGATAAATAGTACAAGCGACCACCAGAACGCCCCATAACTCAGGAACGCCGTCGCGCCGAACGTATTGCCTCGCGGCAGTTCCATCACACCAGCAATCGCTTGCGCCGTGCCACCGTACGCCAGCGCGCAGGCCAGCACGAGCCCCATCGAATCTCCCGAGAACCAGCCTGCGTTGATCATGCTCAAAAGCCAGGTGGTCAATGCGAATCCGGCCAAGCCCAGTGGTGCCGGGTTTGCGAGCTTCATTTGAACCGATGCGGTGCTCATATTCTGCTCCTGAAGGTGTTGCCTGTCGACTCGACGCACGCTTTTGCGCTCAACGAAGCTGCCCCAGAATCGCTGGATTCTCGAGTGTCGATACATCCTGGGTGATCTCCTCGCCTGCTGCAAGCGAGCGCAGCAGGCGGCGCATGATCTTGCCCGAGCGGGTTTTCGGCAGGTTCTCGCCGAAGCGGATTTCCTTAGGCTTCGCGATCGGTCCGATTTCCTTGCCGACCCATGCGCGCAACTCATTCGCGATTTTTTCCGCTGCGGCGCCTTCGGGGCGCGGGCCTTTGAGCACCACAAATGCTACAACCACTTCCCCGGTCGTCTCGTCCGAACGCCCGACAACCGCGGCTTCGGCAACCATCGCGTTGGCTACCAGCGCAGATTCGATCTCCATCGTGCCGAGCCGGTGGCCGGACACATTTAACACGTCATCGATACGCCCGGTGATCGTGAAGTAACCGGTCTCTTTGTCGCGGATCGCGCCGTCGCCTGCAAGGTACAGCTTGCCGCCGAGATCATCGGGAAAGTAGCCCTTCTTGAAGCGGGCCGGGTCTCCCCATACCGTGCGGATCATTGAAGGCCAAGGGCGCTTGATGACAAGAATGCCGCCCTGCCCGTTCGGCACGTCGTGACCCGTCTCGTCGACGACGACAGCCAGGATTCCCGGCAGGGGCAGCGTGCACGAACCGGGCACGAGCGACGTCACCCCCGGTAGCGGCGTGATCATGTGACCGCCGGTTTCGGTCTGCCACCATGTATCGATGACCGGGCAGCGCCCGCCGCCGACGTGCTCGTGGTACCACATCCATGCGGCCGGATTAATTGGCTCGCCGACCGTCCCAATGATGCGCAGCGTCGAAAGATCGAAGCTCTTCGGATGGACCGAGGGATCGGCGTCCGACACCTTGATCAGCGAGCGGATCGCCGTCGGTGCGGTGTAGAAGGTCGTGACCTTGTGGCGCGCGATCATGTTCCAGAAACGGCCTGCGTTCGGATAGGTCGGCACACCTTCGAACACGACCTGCGTCGCGCCGATCGCTGTCGGACCGTAGGCGATGTAGCTATGACCCGTGATCCAGCCAATGTCCGCCGTACACCAGAACACGTCCGAAGGCTTCCAGTCGAAGGTCCACTTCATCGTCTGCGCGGCCCAGAGCAGGAAGCCGCCGGTGCTGTGCTGTACGCCCTTTGGCGTGCCGGTTGAACCGGACGTGTAAAGGATGAAGAGCGGATGCTCCGCCCCGACCCATTCTGGCTCGCAGATATCGGCTTCGCATTCGGTGATTTCATGCAGCCACATATCGCGCTTCGGATTCCATTGGACTTCGCCGCCGGTGCGTCTGTAGACGATCACGCTGGACACGGCTGCGCAACCGCCTGCCGCGAGCGCTTCGTCGGCGATGCTCTTCAAAGGCAATGCCTTGCCGCCTCGCATCTGTTCGTCACAGGTGATCAGCGCCGTTGCGCCGACATCGACCATTCGCTCATTCAACGACTTCGACGAGAAGCCTCCGAACACAACCGAATGCGTGGCTCCGATACGCGCACACGCCTGCATCGCGACAATGCCTTCGATCGACATCGGCATGTAGATCACGACACGATCGCCCTTCTTCAAACCGCGCCTTCTTAGCGCGTTTGCTAGACGGCATACGCGTTGCAGCAGGTCGCGGTATGTGACATGGGTGACGGTGCCATCGTCCGCTTCGAAGATCACCGCAATTCGTTCGCCGTTGCCAGCCTCCACGTGACGGTCGAGGCAGTTATACGATGCGTTCAGTTCGCCGTCTTCGAACCACTTGTAGAACGGCGCATTCGTCTCGTCGAGCGTTGTGGAGAACGGCTTCCGCCAGGTCACAGTCTCTCGTGCAAGGCGCGCCCAAAAGCCTTCATAGTCGCGCGCGGCTTCGGCAATCAACGCCTGATAAGCGTCCATTCCCGAGACCTCCGCCCGTGCAGCAAGATCGGCGGGCGGTGGAAAGACGAGTCCGTCGTGGACAGTCGATTCAATGAGTGACATTTTGCATTCCTGTTCCGCGAACGTCAGGTCCCGGGAATCCCGTTCCTCGCCACCGATCGCTATGAAAGTTAGTCGGACACAACCCGTCCTTCAGCCATCGATCGCATCGCGAACTGCTAGCTCGAGCTCCCACCAACGAGCGAGCCGCAACGAGTGGAGTGCTGTCTTGCAGAGCCATCGACCCGCCGTCACAAATACGGCAGCGGGAAATAAGGTGATCAGACGGGAGGCATCGTGGCCGTTCCCCTGCCTGAAGGGAGGCTGCTGATACAGGCGATCGACGACGATCATGCTGCGCGGCGCCGTCTCGGGCACCTTTCTGTGGGAACACGCAGCGTCTATGTGCATAGTGCACGCGCCGCGGGGGAAAGTCGGTACGCTAACGTACGGCTTTGGTCGTGCGGCGTCGCTCCGGAACCGGAGTCAACAGGAACTCAGTGAGAAAACGAAAACTGCTTCAAGAATCGGCGGCCGTGCCGCGGCAAACGCACCGCAACTCTCGCGAGCAATAACCCGGGCATAAAAGATATTGAATTAGGACAGGGGCTCTGCCGAATGTATGGGTGAAACCCAACTTGACGCTCGACGAGCAGCGTACCCCGCCGGCGCTTTCGGAGGCACATAAATAAACTCGTTTCCGTCCTTCAACAAGGAGTAGCCTCACCGCATGGACCGCGGCTCTGAGGAGGCAACGACCGGAGACATCATCCGCGGCGCAGAGAGTCGGGGCGCAAATCTCATGCGTGTCGCGAAGCCATGTCGGTGGACGCAATTAGCCGCTCGAAGGATGACACTATCGAAACGGCGGCTGCTGTCTTGCGGGATGCTCATGTTCAATCTTGCGGTCGTCGACGATAAACGGCGTCTAGTGGGTGCGTCCAGTGGGCGTCATTTCGATATCGGACCTGGAAGGTGGTGCTTCCCAACGGCGTCCCTTCGAAGTCATCTTTTACAAAGAGATTCTCGACCATGTTGGACTTCCGCACCACAACGAGCTCCTGAGCGTCTCGATCGCTCACGGAACGAAGCAAGAAGCAGTGGCATCGGCTATCGTTCAGTTCGAAGCGACCAAGCGAGTCGCGAGTTGGACCGCGATCGCTGACGGCTACGATGTACTGAGCATCAGAGTCAACGAAACGGGCAAGAGCATCGAATCATTGGAGCACACCTTCGATATTGGAACCGGCCGCACGCGAAATGCACAATGCAGATCGCTCCGTGAAATGAGGTGAGTCAGGCTGTGTAGAACAGCGACACTTGGAAATGTCACCAGAGTGTTACTTTCATCCAGCACGACAATCAGTGAGGCGCGACGAGCGCTTAAGCATCGAACTATCGTTTCTGTCCGCCGACTCCATTTGAATACGTTTCACTGCGCCTTACCGCGGCAAGGCACGGCATCTCTTCGCCATCGAGGAGATCGGATGCGTCGCGGCCTCGCTGACGCGCGTGACCGACCTGATACTCACAGGCTCGACCATCTATGCCCATGCCACCTTTCACGTAGCGGCACGCCCATCGATTCCCTTTCCCGTAAAGCAACTCTTATCGCTGGTCCTGCCGCAGGTCCCACGGAACGGGTGGCGGCGGTGCGTGTCGCGGGCATAGGCAATACCGTACGCGTGATGACGCCGATCCACTCAATGGTCGAGCGTGATTCAGGCTCTTCGGCCTTTACAGGAGTCGGCGAGCGTTGCCGAGAAGGCACGAAATGTTCACCGAAATGGGCCATTCCATCGAGCTCCCATGCATGGTCCTGGTTTATTGCCAGATGAACCAGCCGAACAGCTCGCGGCTCCGCCGTAGTGAAATCAGATTTCTGTATTCGACGGTGTTTGACGCGCATACCTCGCATACCTCTGCACGGTGCAGGCGTACAATCGGGCCAAAGCCCGGAATGCGCTGGCCTCGTGACATGGCTTAACTGCTTACGATTGAAAGGTGTAACCTATACGCTTCAGCTCTGGGCGAACGTTAAGACGGAGCCCCGGTTTGCTGTCCCGCTCGCTCGTACGGCACGCTTTCACCGTGTCAAAAGGAAGGGCGGCCGCTGCGGAATTTGCATTGATCAGGCAAATCGGAAAGGTCGCATCTCGTACCCCGACCGGTCGTGTCGGACCTCCTAATCTTATCTTCGGCCCGAGAAATGAAATATAAGGACTATTACGAAATCTTGGGACTGCAACGAACTGCCACCCAAGACGACGTGAAGCGCGCTTACCGCAGGCTAGCGCGCAAATACCACCCAGACCTTACGAAACAGTCCGACGGCGAGGAGCGCTTCAAGGAAGTGGGCGAAGCCTATCAGGTCTTAAAAGACACTGAGAAACGCGCTGCGTATGACAGGATGGGTGGCCAATGGCAGAACGGTCAGGATTTTCAGCCCCCGCCAAATTGGGACGAGGGTTTCGAGTTCAGCGGCGCAAGCAACGAGGAAACGACGAACGCCGGCTTTAGTGACTTCTTTGAAGCGATGTTCGGCAATGCACAACACGGCACGCACCCCCGGCAACGAGCTAGGCGCCATGCCAGATCGAATCACTATGCCAACGGGGACGATGATCTGGAGGCAGCCTACAGCGGCGCGCAATACTCCGCTCCTGGACGAGACCACCATGCCAAGGTTGTGATCGAACTGGCTGATGCCTATCGTGGGGCGCAGCGCGCGCTCTCGCTGCAAATGCCAGCCATCGATGCGCAAGGCCATGTCGCACTGCAATCTCGAAATCTGAACGTCTCTATTCCGAAGGGTGTGCGGGCTGGGCAGCATTTGCGACTCACCGGCCAGGGAGGCGCAGGGTTGGGAGGCGGATCCGCCGGTGATCTGTATCTGGAGATTGTCTTTCGCGAACATCCGCGTTTTCGCGTTGACGGGCGCGATATTTCCCTTGACGTGCCGGTGGCACCCTGGGAGGCGGCACTCGGCGCAGAGGTCACCGTACCGACGCCCGATGGCTCTGTCGAAATGACCGTGCCCGCGGGATCCACCGGCGGCCGCCGGCTGCGCCTTAAAGGAAAGGGAATTCCGGCGAACCCGCCGGGCGACCTGTACGTGGTGTTGAATATCGTACTGCCACCAGCCGACACCGACGATGCAAAGTCGGCTTATGACACGATGCGGCAGGCGTTCAACTTTGACCCACGCGAGAATTTTCACGGGTAATGGACCATGAAAGAAACGATGTCTACCTTCGTGGAAGGCGAGATTGTCGAAGAAGAGGTTGAGTTCACGTTCGTCGAACTGTGTCGAGTCAGCGGCGCATCCGAAGAGCAGCTGACGACGTGGATTTCAGAAGGCGCGTTCGAGCCGAGAGGCGTCCGGCCGGAGGAATGGCGGTTTAGCGGCACAGCGCTACGCCGTGTGCGGTCCGCCCACCGGCTCGCACGCGATTTCGAGATTAATCCCTCGGGAATTGCCCTTGTTCTGGATCTTCTCGATGAAATCGACGCCATGCGGGCGCAGCTCAAACGCATGAACCAATAGAGCGTCAATCGACTGCTGTCTGCGCATGTTCAGAAAAGCTACCATAACTGAATGAACGGCCTTTCTCGCGGTCAGCAAGATGGCGACCAAAAAGCTGACAAGCGGGATAGCTTATGTTGCGAGTGAGTAAATATGCTCGGCATGAGTTAATGCGACGCCACGGTCTTCCATGGCCCTTAGCGATCGGATGCATGAGTTCGATGCCACTCAACAAGGATGGGGGCAGAACGAAAATTCTAGAGTGCGTCGCTTGATCGCCCGATGATCTTGCTCAAGAGCGTTTCTGGCGAGTCTTGATCGGTGTGTTCCGCTCGGCATTGAGAGCATCCAGCGAGGCCAGGTTCGCACCACATTTTTCGATTGTCGCCGTCTCTGGCTCGCCATGTTGGTCGACTTACTTTTCGAAGCAGTGCCGCGCCGCGGATTCGTGCTCGCACGGTCGCCTGCGCGGCGATGCGCGTATGATGTCTATGCGAGATTGAAGCAATACGTGTCCGTACATAGACCGTTCACAGTGACTGCCGCCTGCAATAATTTGCCCCCGACTCGATTCAGCGTTTTCGTACGGATCAAGTCCAAGCTGCAGCGTACCGTGTCTGCCGACGACAGCTGGCCACCGATGCATGCCGCAGACCGGCGTAAGGGGTTGCATCATGATGCACTTTTTTCTGGCCAACAATCGCGAGGAGTTGATCGAACGGTGCCGCGCAAAAGTCGCGCAACGACCCCTCCGGTCAGCGACCTCCCAGCAACTCCAAAACGGCGTGCCGCTGTTCCTGGACCAGCTCATCCAGACACTGCGGACGGAACAGACATCAAAGCCAATGGACAGCCGCAGGATTTCAGCGCCTTCGGGCGGCGGGGCGTCGATATCCGAAATTGGGCAGGCGGCTGCCCTACATGGACGGGAACTGATGGCGCTCGGGTTTTCGGTCGATCAGGTCGTGCACGACTATGGTGACCTGTGCCAGGCGATGACCGATCTCGCCTACGAGCGCGACGCGCCATTTCAGATTGACGAGTTTCGTACCCTCAATCGGTGTCTGGACAACGCGATTGCCGATGCGGTCACCGAATTCAGCTACCAGCGGGATTTTGCCGTGGCAGACCGGCAGGCCAATGAAATGCATGAACAGCTGGGTTTCTTCGCCCATGAATTACGTAACCTTCTGCAGACTGCGACGCTCGCGTTCACCGCCGCCAAAACTGGCGATCTGAGTCTCTACGGCGCCACAGGGACGGTACTGGGACGAAGCCTGGACGGACTACGCGATCTGATCGCGCAGTCTCTGGATGAGGTCCGCACGGCATCCGACGCCTCTGCGCAATCCCGAACGTTTCCGGCTGCCGACTTCATCGCGGAAGTCAAACTGGCGGCCGACCTCGCCGCGCAGGTTCGTGGATGCGTTTTAAGGGTGTCGGCGGTGGACCCCCGACTCGCCGTCAGAGGAGATCGTGACCAGCTTTACTCAGCGTTGGCGAACTTGCTGCAGAACGCCTTCAAGTTCACGCACCCCCATAGCGAGGTGACGCTGGACACGTATGCCGTGTCGGATCGCATCCTGATCGATGTGAAGGATCATTGCGGCGGTCTTCCGCCTGGCAATGCGGAACGCATGTTCCTGCCGTTCACCCAGAACGGCGAGGATCGAACCGGGCTCGGGCTGGGACTGTCTATCGCGCGGCGCAGCGTCGAGGCAAATAACGGAACTCTGAGTGTGCGCGACGTCCCGGGCACCGGCTGTGTTTTTACGATCAGCCTGCCCCGGTACGCTACGGCGGCAAGGTAAGGGCATTCGACCTCTAGGCACCGAATCTGGCAAACAGCAAGATCCTTGTCTAAGGGGATACCACGACGGCGAGTGTCGGACCGGTGGTTCAAGCATTTATGCGGAGCGGCCAGACCACCGGTCCCACGATGGCGAGAAAGATCCACGCGATCGCTGGATGGACGTGTTACCCAACGTTTTTGCAAGGCGTCCGCATAATGGACTATTCCTTGTCAGATTCGGTCGGTTCCCTCACTACAATCAATAGCAGTCTTACCACTTGGACGTGGATCGAACACGACATGGCTTCGTCTAAAAAAGTCGACATCGAGGTCGATGGTCAGGCCGATTCGTGGTTTGCGAAGCTCGGACCCGGACTCATCACCGGCGCAGCTGACGACGACCCGAGCGGTATCGCCACCTATTCGCAGGCGGGTGCGCAATTCGGCTTTAACATGCTGTGGACCGTCCTGCTGACCTATCCGCTCATGGTTGCCATTCAGGTCGTGAGCGCCAGGATCGGTCGGGTGAGCGGCCATGGTCTGGCGACAAATCTGCGACGCCATTATCCGCCGTGGCTGCTGTACGGCACCGTTGTCCTGCTGCTGGGGGCGAACACAATCAATATCGCAGCCGATCTGACGGCCATGGGCGCGGCCGTCAATCTGCTCGTCGGCGGCCCTACGCACGCATACACGGTCGGATTAGGCGCGTTTTCGCTCGCGTTGCAGGTGTTCGTACCGTACCGCGGGTACGTCCGCGTGCTCAAATGGCTCACCCTGGCCCTGTTCGCCTACGTCGGCGTGATTTTCGCGGTCCAGATCCCCTGGACGACCGTGGCCCTACGCACTGTACTTCCGCACGGTTCGTCGAACGCTGATTACATCACGACCGTGGTCGCCGTATTCGGGACCACCATCAGCCCGTATCTGTTTTTCTGGCAGGCCTCGCAGGAGGTTGAGGAACTGCATGCGAAGAAGGGACAGCAGGCGCTCACCAAAATGCCGTCGCAGGGCCCAGCAAATCTGAGCCGCATCCGCCTGGATACGTCGATCGGGATGGCGTTTTCCAATCTCGTTGCGTTTTTCATCATGCTCACGACTGCGGTCACGCTGCATGCCCACCACATCACTGACATCCAGACTTCGGCACAGGCCGCCTCTGCGCTGAAACCGATTGCCGGGCAGTTTGCATTCCTCCTCTTTAGCCTCGGCATCATTGGCACGGGGCTGCTCGCGCTGCCCGTACTGGCCGGCTCGGCAGCGTACGCAATGGCCGGCACCTTTCGGTGGAAGAATAGTCTCGCGCTCGAACCGCAACTGGCGAAACGATTCTACGGCATCATCGCGCTCGCGACGATCGTGGGTCTCGCACTCGACTTCACATCGATCGATCCGATCAAGGCACTCTTTTGGAGCGCCGTCATCAATGGCGTCGCGGCGGTGCCGATCATGGTGCTGATGATGCTGATGGCGTCGAATGCGAAGGTCATGGGCACGTTTCTCACGCCCATGCCGCTGCGGATGCTCGGATGGCTTTCAACCGGGGTGATGAGCGCCGCCGTAATCGCGATGGTCGTTTTCATTTGAGAGGTCATTCAGATCGGCACCCGGTAGCCGAAAAATTCGTGATCCTCGTTGTAGCCACCCTGGCCCGCGCCAAGATCGGAAAAGCGTGCGCGAACTCGACGGCGGCAGTCCACTTGATCGTTTTGAAGCCGAGTTCATTTTCGCAACGCAGCCGCCACGACGCGCCATGCAACAGGCTCAGCCGCGCGCCGTTCATCTCGTAGGCCAGGATCGCCCGTTCGTGCCTCATGTCGGCGATGCTGTGCACGTCATAGTAGCGTGCACCGTCGGCGCCATCCGCCAGTGAATAGAACACCGCTTAACGGGCATCGGCGGCAAGCTTTACGGCTTCACCGGACCGAGGAGATGAGCATCGGAACGCCGCCCCACCTGGCAACGCCTGACCATCCCTGAATGCAGAAATGGGTGGTGATTTGTTCTGCTTCGGCATGGCTTTCATCTCAGCATAGGAGAGCTGTGCCGGCTTTTCGACCAGCCCATCGATTCTCAGCCAGTAATGCGTAAATCCGTCCTCCACGAGCCGGTCAACTCGTCCGAGGCTGACATCGTGCCGTTGGGCTAGAAGCACGGTAGGAACGTGGGCAACCTGCTCAACGACCGGCCGAGCGCCAGTGTGCGCCCCGCAATGCCGTGATTTCGTCGAGCACGTGAGGGAGAGCGCAATGCCAAGTGCGTTAATCAGAAATCCTGTGTGAGCTGCCGAGCGTCCGAACGCGCTTCCGCTGCACCGCTAGAGCGCCCTTCGCTGGACACGTGGCGCTTTGCAGTTCGCCGACGTCTTCTGCGATTCATATCCCCGCGCACCGGACCTCTTCGCAACCGTCCAGATCTCGCTGCACCGTGGCCATGGCAGCGTCCGGCCACCGCGACGATAGATGGTCATGCGCGCCTAGTTCCGGCATCAAGCACCTATCAATCCAGGCCTCATCCGAGCAAGAAGGTCTCCGTGCGGATCTATCTGGGAATCCCATTGCTTTCGCGGTCGTCGCTCCATACGGCCTACTATGCCGGCGCGCGGCAATCATTGAGCCTGGAAATCGACAAGCCGACGCCAATATTCATCTTGCCGCCCCTCGGGACTCCCCTCCTGCTGCCAAAGAACGTAGGCCCGCTCCCGAAGATGCTGATCAAGAGCTTGATGCCAGTACTCTTCCGCATGCCCTTCAGGGCGCCCGTCGCTCTCCCAGAGCAGATACGCGCGCTCCCGTACGGCCTGATCTAAACCGAGTTTCGTTTCCGAGTTTTTCTCCAGGTCATCGCCGTAGGGAGCCATCTGCCCACCCCGACTAGTATGCATCCTTGCCGTCAGAGTGCCGAGCTCAGCGTCGGGGACAAGCCGACCGTGGGCCGCCGCTTCCAGTGCCTTGGCACGATACTCGGCGTCGTCAGCAGCCTTGCCTGACTCACTCAAGGTAACCGGGTACGTGTGCAGTACGGTTCCGCTGCGATTTAATACGTCAACCAATCGATCCTTCATGACCGCCTTCATGGTGTGTGTCCGTTCGTTGTAACTGTCCGGACTGGTTTGCGGAGTCGTTCTCGATCGCGACGCTGTCGAGCGTCGCGGTTATCCTGCTGTGAGCACGCGTGCCCTATCGAAGACAGATGGCTCACGCGAGCGACAACGCCGTGGAGTCGACCGGCAATGGAGGGATGACATCGTCTGGTTGGATGAAGGCGACTCGAGACTTGGGAGTCACCGGTCGAGCCGGCGAGTTCGCCCTGTCAAGCGGCAACCGGCTTTGCTCGACCCAGTCCTCCTCATCGTCCACCCTCACGCCGAGTACCGGACCGTTACCGTCCGCTATCGTCGAGGATAGCGCGGTGATTTGCTATCGGCCTGCACTGAGTTCCTGCTGCAGCCGCACCCGAGCGTCTTCTTCTAAACGCGTCTCTTCAAGTTCCTGAAGTACGCCGTCGAGGTCGACCGGTCGGATGGTGGCCTTCACGCAGCCGGTCAGTTGGACATCGACATGAAGATCGCCTGCTTCAAACAGCGACCAGATCTCCGCTCCATACTCAGCGCCCAGAATTTGCGGTGCAAACCGACCAAAGTAGCTAGCGAGGTTATCAACGTCGCGCTTGAGCATCGAAGCTGCTTGGTTGTTGCCTGCGGCATCGACGGCCTGAGGCAAATCTATAATCACCGGGCCTTCAGCCGCCAGCAGGATGTTGTATTCAGACAGATCCCCATGGATGATCCCGGCGCACAGCATTCGCACAACCTGGTCGAGAAGCAGCGTATGCATTTCAAGCGCGCGCGCTTCAGTCAGATCGACGTCGTTCAGGCGCGGCGCGACGTTACCCGATCCGTCGAGCACGAGTTCCATCAGTAACACGCCGTCTGTACAGATATACGGTTGCGGCACTCGGACGCCCACGTTGGCGAGCCTGAACAGCGCGTCGACTTCGGCGTTTTGCCACGATTCTTCTTGTATCTGGCGGCCATAGCGCGTTCCTTTCTCCATCGCACGCACCTGCCGGCCGCTCTTGACTTTGCGGCCGTCCCGATAGGACGTTGCTTGCCGAAAGCTGCGCTGCTTCGCGTCTTTGTAGACCTTGGCGCAACGCGTCGAGTCGCCACAGCGCACAACGTAGACGGTTGCCTCTTTGCCGCTCATCAACTGGCCGATGACTTCGTCGATGAGTCCTTCCTCGAGAAGCGGTGCTAGCCGTTTCGGTACTTTCATACGGGCCCCGGGCGCGGCTTGCGGTGCGCGCGTTCGAGATTCGTGGAATCGTGACCATGCGACACGAGCAGCGTGGTTTGCGGCTTGTAACGCTCTTCGGCCGGGCGAAGCGTTAAGGATCCGTTAGCGAGACGCCGCAGACTTCATCCCGACGATGTCGCGGTGCTGTTCCGCGAGCCGGCGAGACCGACCTCGTCACTTGAAGCTTTTCCCAGGCGTAACCGTAGCTGTTTGCGTCGGCAAGATCGCCCCGGCCCGGAATCGAAGCCAGCGGCGCTCGCAGCATTGTGAAATCACTGACGCTTCGAAGCATCCTTCTTCAGCTTGCCTAACGGTGGTTTGACCGCGCGAGGGCGGTTCCGGCGAAGGGGTCATTCTTCCAGACCGCACCGGACTGCGTTGCCGGTTGGGCGGGTGCGCCCCACGGAAGCTCGAAGTGCCCGATGCTCTGTCCCGCGCTGATGGCCTGTTTTAGCCATTGAGGCGTCTCACCTTCGCCGCTCCATGTATCGCCGCCCGCGTTTCCGTAGCGACCCATATCCGATCCCGCAGGCCTCGTCGCCAGGAAGGAAGCGAGGTCATCCGGGCTGATACCAAAGTCTTCCATGCGGTGGCGGAGATACGCAATCATGCTGTCCCGTTTCCGTTCGTCCATCAGGCATTCCTGTAAAGTAATTTGCCGGTGCCCCTCTCACCCCATCCAGGCGGCGAGGTGCAGTGCGAAACCGCGCGTGTCTGCGGGCACTGGATGACGACGTGTTACAGATGCTGGACAGCCGCCGCGTAGGACTCCGCAGCTTCCTTCAGTTGCCCGGCCGCGGCCTGGACGCACGTCGGCAGCTCGCGGAGCGCGAGCAGGGTGTCCGCGCCGTCCAGTCGTCTGCGAAGCTCAATGACGAGATCGATCACACTGGCGTCGCCCACCCGCCGGCGATTGCTTTGTCTGGTGCTCACTATGGAGCAGTCGACGAGGCGATCAATCTTGCGGAAGTAAGCCTGGGCCGCTACGCGATGCCTCGCATACAGCGAGGCAACATTTGACTTTGAAAGACAGTCTTTAACAACCTCGGCATTCATGTTGAAATGAAGCTGCAACGCGTCGGCGGCATCCGCCCGGTGGAAACAGGCAACCTGATCGAACAGCGTCTCGCCGTCCCTGTCGATCAGATCGATCCACACCTCCCCGTCTTCAAGTATCTGGCCGGCGCGATGAATTACCCGCTCATCCTCGTTCGCGCAAGCGAGCATCCGGTGGCCGTCGACATCATCAACCGGCATCTCGAACACCTCCACCAGTTCCCGCTTACCGCGACTTGCATCACCAATAACGCCATCTCTTCTCCTTGCGATGCAAAAGACCCTTCGTGCGTTGCAGGCCGTGTCGACTTAACCGCGGCTGTCGACCCAGCCGCGCGCCCATGCGGTGGCGTGTCCCACCGCCTGTGTTTCACTATCGAAATAGTCGAGCGCATCGAAATGGTAGGAGACCGGTTCCTCACTGCAGGCGTCACCTCTTGTGAGCAGCAAATTCGCAGCGAACCAGCCGTCAGGTAACCGGTGGGCGGACGGCGAGATTAAATAACCGTCGTAATGGTGAACGTGTTTATGATTTTGCATAAGCGCTAACGACCGCACGACATCAGATCGTACAGGCTATATAAATTGAAAATGGGGCGAGACGGATCGTGTCGAAAGACAAATAACGCGCACGTTGAAATGCGGCGATCAGATCGGGAGCGCATGGCTCCGCACGAATGCTAGTCAGGCTGACAGGCAAAGGGCCGGCAGGCCGGCCCTTGAACTATCTTACTGCGGCGAGATATTCGCGGCCTGCATACCCTTCGGGCCGCGCTTTGTCTCGTAGCTCACCTTCTGGTTCTCGGCGAGCGTCTTGAAGCCGTCGCCGCGAACTTCCGAGAAGTGAGCGAACAGATCGTCGCCGCCAGCATCGGGAGTAATGAAGCCAAAGCCTTTGCTATCGTTGAACCACTTGACAGTACCGGTATCCATGAGAATTCCCTGAAATTAAAATAACAGCTCCGGTGCGGAGCGACAAAAACTTCAAGGAAGAAGAGAGGACAACGAGTACCGCGCAGACAAGGCGGAAAATGGTGATCAGCAATCGAGCTTCTTGAATATTTCGAGGCCCACAGTATAGCGCCGCACGGGGACTGTCAATGCTTTTCGTCATGAGCTCTCTAATCAGGCTGCCCGTCGGCGCAAATATATGTCAGGCCGCGACAGCCTTCCGACGAGCGCAAGGGCATCGCAAATTCCAATATATGGTTGAGCGAGGCTGAAGACTGATCTGCCGACGGCTCGAGGCAAATGTCATCACTTGCTTACCCGTTGTCCATTCCCTTCGCACCGGACCTTCCCGGACAGGGGGAATCACTGACTCTGGAACTCGAGAAACCGACGCCAATGTTCGTCCTGTCGCCCTTCGGAGTTGTGGCCTCAGTCCTGCCAGTGCGCGCGCAACGCGTCGATGGTCGCACGGCTTACGGGCACTGTGCGTTGCTTCCGACGCTTCCGCCCGAAACACTCAGTGGTTCGCATATTGACGAACTGAATTACGAAGTGAGATACAACGATTCAACGAACAGGATGCGCGCGCGCAACGAAGACCGTCACATCGTCGTGACCGCGTGCGTAGTCACGGTACAGCACCGCTGCAACGAGCGCTGGGTGATGGACGGCCAGCCCCGGATAGCGCGACAGATCCCAACGAGACACCAGCCCGTCCGAGTGCAACACGATGAGCGCCCCTTTCGCACAGGGCACCTGAAACTGCTGGACCCGACGATACGCCTGTCCGATCACGCCGTCATGCGAGGCGAGGTGCTTGTGCGACATTTCTGCCCACACGCTTGCTGCAACATTCCCAATGCCCGCAAACTTGACCTGCGACTCTTCCCGCTCACATATCGGAAACCTCGCCACGCCCACCGCCGCGCCAACCGTTGAACGCAGCGCATGGTGAGCGCAATCCACAATGCTTTCGAGCGGTGCGGCGCCGCTGGCCTTTAGTATTTTCGCCGCCTCGGTCGCTGCGCGATTGGCCATTGGTCCGTGACCGAGGCCGTCCGCGATGAGGACGGTGAAATTGTCGTCATCGGCGTGGCATGACCACGCGTCGCCGCTGACGAACTCACCGCGCAATGGGAGATTGACAACGCCGTAAAGTACGCGCGCATCCGTTACGGGGGCTTCCTCTGGACGCGTTGGCCGATTCCATAAAACGAAGCGCAGAACGGGGCCATGCCCCGGCGCAGTCCAGACGTCGAGTTCGTCCGACCACCGCTTCAGTTGTGATAGACGGGCCTGCATATCGGCTGCGCCCGGTCCGCTATTGATAGACAACACTTCAACCCCGTAGCGCAGCGCACCCGGCACTTTTGTTTCTGCGAGAGGACGCACCAGCAGCTCTCCATGCGCCTCACTCCTCAGTAAATGAGTCGCGCACTCGGTCACGAGCCGTGCAAGTTTTTCGAGCGCTGTCTCGCTAAAGCCGAGACCCCGTGCGAGGTTGCAAATTGAGCGGCACGCCACGCCGGAGTGAGTCGCTTCGGTGATTTCGTAGCGCTGCTGGACGACCACCAGTTCGACCTCTGACATTATCTTTTGAGCCCCTGAAACGCATCTTCGACAAACGGCTGTTGCGAGGGCAAAAACGCAATCGCTCCGGTGTTCTGGCTGGGTCCAGGTCGGCGCAGATCACGCCAAAGCGGCCCCCTCTCATGCGGAAATCCCGTATCAACCCAATGAATCGTACCTCGGCGTCCCGTAAGGCTGTTTCGCAGTAACGGTTCAACACCTGTGCAACGTCGACGACGCCCGCGTCTACGTTGCGAGCATGTCGGCCGGTGGCGCAAATTGTGGTTGACCACCCCTCGGACGAACTTGAGGTCGCACCCACCTCCAGGAACAGAGCCGTAGGCCGAAGCCGGACACTGAAGGGTCGGCCTCTTGGAGAAAAAACTCCAAGAGCGGAGCGATTAAAGACCGGCGCCGCCGGCCGGTAAGTTTCGCATCATGCGGGCGAACGTGGCAGATGCACGGTGAAGCGAGTTCCCTGTTCGGACGATTCCACGCTTATCGTTCCCTGATGCGCGGTGGTAATACAGCGGCAGATGTAAAGGCCCAGGCCGATACCGGCAGCCGTTCCGCTTCGGTTAGGCGAACTGGCCCGTGTCAGCGGGTCGAACAGCGTCGGAAGCGCGTGCTCCGGTATCGGATCGCCTTGGTTGGAAACGACCACGGTTACCTTCCCATCTTGACCTTTGGCTTCGACGACAATCGGGCCCGAGCCATATCGAACCGCATTCGTCAGCAGATTGACCATCAACTGTCCAAGCCGGCTGCCGTCCCGTCGGCCCTGGAGTTCGCCCGCAAGACGCAGGTCGATGCGCGCATCGGGGTAGGACGCGCGCACCTCGTCCGCCGCGTCGACACAGATGCGCCCCATGTCCTGTGGCGCAAAGCTGACCGGCATCGCGTCACCCAGACGGGTACGCGTGAAGATGAGCAAGTCGTCAATCATCTTTTTCATCCGCATGGCCCCGCGCTGTACGAATGCGACCGCTCTCACGCTGGCTGGAGACAGGCTTTCGTCGCGCAGCAGTACTTCGCCGGAATTTAGTATCGCGCCAAGGGGCGAACGCAGATCGTGTGCAAGCACGCCGGCAAACAGGTCCCGAATGCGCTCAGTCCGGTACGCGTAGTGCCGCACCGATTCGGCGAGCACCTGATCAATCGCCTCGTTGAAACGGATCATTTCCTGAAACGCCGATTCGCCGTCCGGAGAGGTTCTCAGCCAGCGACGCAGCACCGTCGCACGCAGGGCGCGAAACTCCGCCACCACAGCATTGATGCCGAAGCCATGAGAAAGGCGATCCTCTGCGTGTAGATGCGCCACCCGATCGAAGCTGTTTTCCAATTCGCGCCCGTCGCGCCGCGACTTGCTCTCCTGCTCCTTGGGGCTCTGCGTGTCGCGCATGTCGGCGGCAATCGAAGTCAGGATGTCGGCGGCCGAATCGCGCAATTGGGTCTCAGAGAGTTGGCTGCCCTCTTGGCTGAGCGCAAGCGCGTATTCTGCCCAGTCGTCGATCAAACCAGGAAGATCGCCTTCGATAAAATCTGCCAGGCTCATGGATCCCCCAAATAGGTCTGCGTCATGCCACATGGCGGCCACCGTGAGCCGCGGGAAGGAACGCCAGTCAATCGACACCGGGCGGCAGCCCCGGGTCTGCCGGTCTGGCTGGCGAGCCCGCCCAACGGCGAGATTGTAGCGCCGTCAGCCGTGGCCGTGCCGGTTCGCGTGTCGGCAAAGGGAGGGCCTGCCTTCAGCAGGCAAACATTCGAATTAAGGTGATCAGCTCGCCCGGCGGTCGGCCTTGCTGCACTTAACCGTCGAACTCATCCGCGGTGGCTTGCCGGCGCACCTCGGGCTCGTCCAATGCGGTATGGGCGACGATCGCGATACTGTCGGTACGCAGTTCCTGTCGCAGCACACGAGCGGCGTCGAAGCCGTTGCGTTCGGGCATCGAAATATCCATCAGGATGACGTGAGGGGTCCACGCGGTCCCGATCAGGTTCGCTTCCCGACCGCCGAAAGCCGTGCGGCACTGCATGCCCTCAAGCGTCAGGTAAGCGGCCAAGGCACGGGTATGTCGTCGGCACCGCAGTGCAGAAGCCACCTGTCCCCATTTGCGCTCGCGTAGCCTTTGATCACGTCATTATCCTTCTGAGGAATCCGGTGGAAATCGACCGCGGGACGGTCCTGACGGCGATTGGCAAACTGGCAAACTGTACTTGGAGCGACTTGTCGAAAATCTATTTAGTATCAAACTTTCAAGCGTCGTTGTCCGGCGGGCCGATGAGAAGGTCGATTGCTGCCTGTCCGGCACACTCGGCAATGAGATAGGACCAGGGGCTCGTGAACGGGCCGTTGTGAAGTGGGATGCGACGGCCAGCCGCGCCAAGTACGCTCAGATTGCTGCCTCCGAAAATCTGGAAGCTGACGTCGTAAAGGTCCTCCGACGAGGCTGCCAGGGTCACGTGAATTTCGAATCCGCGGTAAGGGATGATGCGAAACATGAGGCGGTCCTCGAAATGGATCCGGTGCCTCGATCGGGAATGGAGTGATGGAAACCTTGACAGCGTTACACATTCCGGATGGCCCCCTTCCGGACAAAGTCGTCGATCCATTCGCGAGCCCACGTCCGCGCGTACACAATGGCATCCTCGCGCTCATTGAAGCCGGCCAAGTCACCGCTCATGATGATTCGAGCCTCTTGCCCGTCGACGGCCGGCGTCGTGATTTTTGCATGCGCCATATACTCGCCGTCCGCCCTACGCGGCGTCGGATCGATGCCGAAACTCGTTTCGATCAGGTTCATCTCGTTCTCCGCTAGGTCGACCTACCGCCACGCCGTAGAGCGGCTAGACGATGAAGCTGTGTCAGCACCGATCGGTCCCGACTGGCCCGCAGCGAAGCAGAAGAGCGCCGATTTGATTTGCACCGGTGGGTGCTGACCTGCCCGAACAACGAAGACGTTCACATCGTCATGTTCGCGTGCGAAGTCGTGGTTAAGCACCGCAGCGATCAAGGCCGGGTGGCGCAAATACAGTCCAGGATAGCGCGAGGAGTCCCACCGACTTCAGTCCCTGGTCCCACCCGAACGGAGATGCCTCACCAACGGTTCCGGCGCCGATGCCGCTGGTCGACCGCCTTTTCCCGCGCAGCGCGTTAGTTCGATACGCGTTATCAGGCATCTGTTCGTCTTCCATGTCTCGATCGTTAAAGATAAGTCGCGTTGCTTTCCGGCGCCAAACCGAGGTGGCGGCACGCCGATTGCGCCGGTCGCATGCCGTATGCGCGATCGCGTTCCATATCGATACGTGCTAGTCGAGGTAGTCCGCGACCTCACCGCATTCCACTATGCACATCGGAGGCAAGCATGGCCGACAACGACCCCGCGCTCGACCCCGTCGACGCTTTGAAGACCGAACGAGCTGGCAGTACCTATGAATTTCCAACGAGCGCAAGCATGGCTTCTGGCGAACACAATCAAGCCTCCGCGAAAAGCGACGATCACAGTTTTCGTCAAGCATCCAAGTCGTGGGACGCGAGCGGCGACGGTTCGTCGTCGCGCGATTTACGCGCGAGCGCGAAGGACAGATTAGCCAACGTGCAGGACGCCATCAGCCAAAAGTACCGGATCGCCTCCAACACAACCGACGATTTCATGCATGAGAACCCGTGGAAAGCCATCACGATGGCCGCACTGGCTGGCGTGGTCGTGGGCATGCTGGTTTCGCGCTGAGCATGACGTTTCCCGTTCGATCAACATTCATCCACAGGAGAAGAGCATGAATGTTCCCGCTCCCGAAGAGCAGATCCGAGCACTCGCCTATCGGCTTTGGGAAGAAGCCGGCAGCCCGGATGACCGCTCTGGCGATTTCTGGGTGATGGCACAGGAGCAACTAGCGAACGAACCGGGCATGGGCAACAACACACGTGACCAGGCGTCTCCCGGCGGGGAACGAAGCGGACCCGCTTTGTGATAGCGCGGCCCAACCCATGCCGGGCCGCTAGCCCCACGAGCGCGCGGGCTGCTTGACGCCTCAACCGCAACACCGGCTGAGCGTCCGTCAACCATTCTTGAGGACGGAAGCACTGTCGATGGAGCTAGGTCCGTTTCCGGATCGCTTATTCGCGCTCGATGAGAAGCATGTGTACCGTCGCAGGTGGCTGCGCGCGATATTTCGATAGGACGCGCACGGTTAGCTAACAGGTGCGTCTTTCCAAATGCACGTTTCGATCGGGTTAGTCTGCGAAGTCGCGCATTCGGGATGATTGCCCAGATCTGCGCTCGCCGACAATCCGGCAATCGATACGTGCCGGTTCGTTTCGTGGGCACACCCTTTGCTCGATTGACCCCGTAACCGAGGCATTGAAGCCAACGCTCGGTTCGCCCTTGTACACCGGCGGCTTTGCCGCATCACGCCAGCGCGCATTCGGCGCGCTGAGGCTCGAAACAGCAAGACTGCAAGTGACGCTGCGGCGCTCCTCCCAGTCGTTTCGGGCACCCACATTTCATGAATCGACAACTGCGCAGTCCGCACAAGGACTTCGCTCGTCCCTACGAAAAGGAGCTTCTCCATGTTCGTGCACAACAAGCGCTTGCAATACACCGTTCGCGTTGCGTCTCCGAATCCCGGACTTGCCAATTTGCTGCTCGAGCAATTCGGCGGGCCGCAAGGCGAACTCGCCGCCGCTTGCCGTTACTTCACTCAGGCCGTCGCCGAAGACGACCCGGGCCGCAAGGACCTGCTCTTCGACATTGCCACCGAAGAACTCAGCCACCTCGAAGTGATCGGTTCGATCGTCGCCATGCTGAACAAGGGCGCCAAGGGCCAGTTGGCCGAGGGCGTCCAGTCCGAAGCGGAGATGTACCGCTCGCTGACCGGCGCGGGCAACGACTCGCACATCACCTCGATTCTCTATGGCGGCGGCGCGCCGCTGACGAACTCGGCGGGCGTGCCGTGGACCTCGGCGTATATCGACACCATCGGCGAACCGACCGCCGACCTGCGCTCCAACATTGCCGCCGAGGCGCGCGCGAAGATCGTCTACGAACGCCTCATCAACGTGACGGACGACCCCGGGATCAAGGATGCGCTGGGCTTTCTGATGACGCGTGAAATCGCGCACCAGAAGTCCTTCGAGAAAGCGCTGCATTCGATCCAGCCGAATTTTCCGCAAGGCAAGCTGCCGGGCAATCCGGAGTTCACGAGCGTGTACTTCAACATGTCCAAGGGCGACGACGCGCGCGGCCCGTGGAACGAAGGAGGCGACTGGCAGTTCATCGAGGACCCGCAGCCTGCGGTCGACGGCGGCGACGGCACGGCCACCGTGAACGTCTCCGAGCAGGACATCCAGACACTGCAAGCGATGGCGTCGCGCACGGCATCGGACCCGGCCGCGGACCCGACCACCGGCGCGGATCTGGGCGCCGGCAAAGCGAACCAGGTCTGATATCGCTTTGAATTGAAACTCGCAGTGCGGGGCGGCGACCGCTGCCCTCGCCCATTACGCAAGGATACGAAACATGAATACCGTGACATCCAAGGGAACCGTCGTCGTGCATAGAAGCCCGATCGACTGGATTGCAGGCGCGCTGGTCATCATCGGCGCCTTGAACTGGGGGCTTGTCGGCCTCGCGAATGTCGACCTCGTCGCGGCCCTCTTCGGCTCGGGCACGGCGGGCGCACGCATCGTCTACGTGCTGGTAGGACTGGCCGGCATCGTCATGTTGATCCGCGCTTTCGTCACGACCCGTCCTCACGGGCTCGCGCAGCGCTAAAACGTCCGGAACCGGCGCGATCCACCGGCTCTCATCCAGGAGAAATCATGCTTCTACCCACGCTAGCCCTGCCGGGCCTCGACCTTCCACGCGCCAACGTCGAGACCTGTCTGCGCCTTACGCTGAGCATCAACGACGCGTTCAGGCAGTTCAGCGAACTCAATCAAAAGACGATCGACACCGCGCTGGCCGGCGAGCGCATTCAGTACCGCACCGGCGTTGCCTATCAGCCCGCATTGCTGGCGCGCTGGCCGAGCTATGCGCTGAATTACGCGGCCGAAGCATTAACGACCGTGCAGGCCGCCGCGGCGGACGTCATGGAGACGCTCTGCGCGCCATCCGGCCAGCCGGCGCGCCTCGTCGGCGACGACAGCGTTGTGACCGTTCTGGACGCCGTCGCACCGCGCCCGAGTGTGATTCTCGATGCGCAAGGCGAAGTGGTGAAACGCCTGACGCCTTGAACGTCTCAGGCGACCTTCTTCAACTTTCAAGGAGCAAAGATGACAAACGAACCCTCCGATCCCGTCGAACGGGCCGACAAGCGGCGCGAGGACCTGGGCGCCGGCGATATCGAGCAGAAGCCCGACGGTTCCATACGCCAGCGCGAACACGGCAGCATGGACGCAAGCCTGGTTCCGAAAGGCAAGGGTCATCCCGAAGAAGGCGCTTATACGCCCGAACACGATCACAAGGACCCGGATCTCGAACCGATTCCGAACGAACTTCCCGTTCGCAACGAGGCGCCTGAAGGCGGGCCGCACGCACACGATCAGAGGCACACATGAAAGCACTCATCTGGCACGGCAAAAAGGACATCCGGTATGACACTGTCCCCGATCCCGCGATCGAACACGGGCGCGACGCGATTATCAAGGTCTCGACCTGTGCGATCTGCGGCTCGGACCTGCATCTCTTCGACGGCTTCATGCCGGGCATGGAATCCGGCGATGTCATGGGCCACGAGTTCATGGGAGAAGTCGTTGAAGTAGGTCGCGACAACACCGCGTTAAAGGTGGGCGAGCGGATCGTCGTGCCCTTCACCATTACATGCGGCGAGTGCGATCAGTGCAAGCGCGGCAATTTCTCCGTGTGCGAGAGGTCCAACCGCAACAAGGACGCGGCGGAGAAGCTCTTCGGGCACACGACCGCGGGCCTGTTCGGCTATACCCATCTCTTGGGCGGCTATGCGGGCGGGCAAGCGGAGTACGTGCGCATACCGTTCGCGGACAAGACGCATATTAAGATTCCGGACGGGCTCACTGACGAGCAAGTGCTCTTTCTCGGCGACATCTTCCCGACCGGCTGGCAGGCCGCGGTCAACTGCGAGATCGAGCCAACGGATACCGTCGCGATCTGGGGCGCCGGCCCCGTCGGGCAGATGGCGGTGCGCAGTGCCGTGCTGCTGGGCGCGAAGCAGGTGGTGGTCATCGATCGTGTTCCCGAGCGTCTGGCCATGGCCCGCGCGGCGGGCGCCATTCCGGTGAACTTCAAGGAGGAAAGCGTGCTGGACCGACTGCGCGATCTCACGCAAGGCAAAGGGCCCGAAAAGTGCATCGATGCGGTCGGCATGGAGTCGCACGCAACGCGCTCGTTCGATGGCATCTACGACCGGATCAAACAGGCCGTCATGCTCGAAACCGATCGTCCGCATGTGCTGCGCGAGATGATCTATGTGTGCCGGCCGGCGGGCGTGCTGTCCGTTCCGGGCGTCTATGGCGGACTCATCGACAAGATTCCATTCGGCGCGGCCATGAACAAGGGGTTGACCTGGCGGATGGGCCAGACGCATGTGAACCGCTGGAGTGGCGATCTGCTCAGGCGTATCGAGGAAGGCCAGATCGACCCGTCGTTCGTCATCACACACCGGATGAAACTCGAAAATGGGCCGCAGATGTATGAGACGTTCAGGGACAAGGAAGATGGTTGCATCAAGGTAGTTTTGACACCCTGACCTCTTTTACCTGGGCGGCGAAGTCACGGTCACGGCCATGGCGATGTTATTAGCGCCGAGGCGAAGGTGTGCCACCGCGACGCGCCCAGCCTTCTTTGATTCAATGAGAACCGGTGATTCAAGCGGTTCAGCAGGCGGTCAAATATGCTCGTCATCGTTTCTTGGCGGCGATCAGGCACTCTCGTTCCTAATCACGATCGCCGCGTTCGGTAGCTATCGATTCTAATCTGAGCGACTTCGACATAGCACGTGTCCTTCCCTGCGAGGTCTCAGCCGGGAAGCGACGCCCCGCTCCGGCCGGCGCCTCGTCGTCAAGTCGCGCCGTCCTGCAAAGCCTTCTTACGGGGCGGCGTCATCTACAAGTCGCCGCTGCCGAGTTCGCAGTGCTTGTGTAAGTGCGTCGCGCCGACGTCGCGAGCCGCTTACGTTGCAAGCGGGAATGTCTTCCACAGACATCAGCGGAGGCCCGGGCTCGCAGAAGGGTGGCAAGGACGCGTCGCCCCGACCGGCGCTCAGACCAGAGACCGCGGTTCGGACGTTCGGTGCTGGCAAGCCGCCGAGCAACTTTTCCACAGCCATGGCAACGGAGAGCAGCCTTATATCGCCTCGAACCGGACCGTCGAGAGCCAATCCGACCGGGAGGCCTGAGGCAGTACGGCTAGCCGGCACTGTGATACCTGGTATGCCAGTGACGCCGCCCGGCCGGCGATCCTGATGAAGTGCCGAACTTGTCGGCATTGAAGCTGTTTCCACCGCGTCACGCGCGCGCTTCGTACCAAGTTCCGGCGAGAGAGCGAAAGCGCGTAGGCCGCACGAGGCGCTTCGTCGACGCTTTTAATATTGACCACCTCAAGAAATTCAACGACGGGCTCGGCATCAAAGATACGGAGCCTGGGGCTGACCAGGCGGAGAATATTGACCGTCGGCGAGAATGCGCTTCTTTGCCGTCATCTCAATTACAGCGCAACGAATCACAATGATCTGATTGGCCGCGCCCTGTTCGATTGGAGAATAGTCTTTCTCTGGGCGAAACTTGTCTAGCGCCTGGTTCTGGTGGCGAATAACGGCTTCCGTGTCGTGATCGATGGACGCGTGGCAACGGGCGATTACGCTGTAATACTCGAGACTCGTATTCTGTCCTTTGGGCGCCTTGAGCAAAGACACAGGTCTGTCCACTTCGATGGTGATGTGTCCGTTCTCGCGCAGCTTCTGGGCGAAGCTACCAAAACGAGAGCAGTGAATAAGAAATGCATCGCCCGTAAAGGTGAAGCTCTGCGCGAGCACGTACGGAAAAGGCGTGTCGTGTACGGCGACTCGACAAATGAGTTCATCTTTCAGGAAAGCGAGAATCGATGGCCAGTCTGTCCATGCGAGATCGCTTCGACGCATTTGAACGTTAAGGAAGGATGGGGTCATTGTGTATGTGGTTCATTGAAAGCAGATGATGTCGTCTCGCGCCGGACCTGTGCCTATCCCTGCAATACGGCTTCCGGTTCGTCGCTCGATATGCGCGATCAGACCGCGCAGCGAAGGGGGCAAACTGGCATTCAACGGTCCCGCGAAGGAAGGGAACCAGCGAAGCGACGTTTCATCGAACACCGGAATGGCGCCCGACGCCTTGTTGGGGAACAGGGCGAGGCTGTCGCACTTGTTGAGATAGATCTCGTCTACGGCGTGACGACTTGCCGCATCGGCAAGCTGCGAAACGTCTAGTGCGCCGATGCGCCGGGGCCGCCCGCTGCCCGTGCCGTATTCGTCCGTCAGCATCCGCAGCGCGATTCCGAGCTCGAACGGATCGCCGGATGCAAGAAGCGCACGCGGATCGAACCTCGCGCGTTCGGCTTCGCGACCGGTCCCCTCCTTGGCGGCCCGGGCACAGTAGGACGCAGACGCCATGCCACCGAATTCAGAGGGAAAAGGCCCCGCACCCACGCGCGACACGATCGCTTTCGCCACGCCGATCGTCTTGCGGTGAAAGTGGCACGAGAGGTCGCCACCGACGTAGGCGAAGGATGCACTCGTATGGCTCGACGTGACATAAGGCTGATCGCCTAGCGACACGTCGAGTTGCAACGACTGCGCGCCCTCGAAAAGCACCCGCTTGCCCGCTCTCACCAGTCGCGTCAGGAATAGGTCGTCCATCGTCACGAAAGGCAAGATGCGCGTCCACGCCGCCCGAAGTCGATGGAAGGTGGCGGCGATATCGGCCTCATGCGCTTTGGAACAAGGTGCCGACAGGCGGTCGTACGCTGCCATCTGTCCGAAGGCGAGGTCGACGTTCTTGTGCAAGTCGCGAAGTTGAACGACGGTACGGCATTCGGAGCGCATTCTGAGCGCTAGATCTGCATAGCACGGACCGATGCCGTTTCCTGTCGTTCCGATGTCCGATCCGTGTAGCACGTCCATGCGGACATGCACGGGCTGGACGACGATGCAACGGCCGCTGATGAGCAGCCGTCCGTCGAGCTTCAGGCCGGCGCGTTCGAGCGCGTCAATCTCGCCGGCCAGCTTCTCGAGGTTCACCGCGCAGCCCGAGCCGATATAGAGCAGCTTGTCAGGGTGAAATGCGCCAGATGGCACTTGCGCTAGCTTCGCGCTTCCCAGCGGCGTCCGGACCGTATGCCCCGCGTTGGCACCGCCGTTGAACCGAGCAATGATGTCGTAGGCGTGAGCCAGATGGTCGATGATCTTGGCCTTGCCTTCATCGCCATACTGAAGGCCGACGAGAACGTCCGCGTAACCGCGCATCATAGTCATCTCAGTCTTCGACGACGAAGGTCGCTTCCACTTCCACCGGCGCATTCATCGGCAGGCTAGCGACGCCGATTGCGATGCGCGCATGTTCGCCACGCCCGCCGAAGAGCTGATTGATCAGTTCCGACGCCGCGTTGATGATCGTCGGTGCATCGGCGAAGCCTGCAGACGTGACAACATAACCGCCGACTTTCAGCACCTTCGAGATGCTTTCGAGGTGGCCGTCGGTCGCCATGTGCGCCCATCCAAGCACGTTGAGCACGCAGAGTCGCGCTGCGCTGCGTGCATCCTCGACGGACACCACTTCCGGCACGGACCCGGTCCACTGTGCCTTGCCGTCACGAACCGGCAATTGTCCGGAAATGACCAGCAAGTTTCCGTGTCGATTGAATGGTTTGAACGCTGCACGGACCGGTGTATGGACGGGCAAGCTGAGACCCGCTTCCTTAATGCGATCGTAGATTGACATCTTCTCTCCTTGACGCCGCCGGAACGGGGCGGCTCAACATCATTCTGGAGAGGACGCGGGCGTCATGCTCTCGCGGATAGGTCGCGCTGTATCGCGTAAATGCCAAGTTCACCACTCCGACATCACCCTGAAAAACTCGCTGGGGCTTCGTCCAAGCGATTTGCGGAACATCGCGCTGAAGGCGCTCGGGCTGTCATAGCCGAGCACCGACGCGATCTCGGTGACCGAGCGGTTCTCGGCCAGCATCTGGACCGCTGCTAGCAATCGCGCCTGTTGACGCCAGCGCGTGAATGTCATGCCCGTCTGATGCGGAAAGAGCCGGATAATGGTCCGCTCGCTTGCCCCGACAACTTTGCTCCAGGACTCGAGCGAGGTTTCTTCTGCTGGGTTCGCGATAATCCAGCGGCATATACGCGCGATGCGCTCGTCTGCCGGCATCGGCAAGTGCAACGGCTCGATCTGTAACGGCTTCACCTCGCGATAGAGCAGTTCAACGACGAGCCCGTCTCGTCCTTGCTCGTCGTAGTCGACGGGCATCGCGACGATGGCCGCGATCAGTTCCCGAAGAAGCGGAGAAATGGAGACAACACAACAATTCGACGCGTCGAGCGGTGTGCGTTGCGGCGGGAAGTAGAGCGTGCGCATTTCGATCTTGCCGACGGCCTGCATGCAGTGCCTGACCCCTGGCGGAACCCAAACGGCCCGTTGGGGCGGCACGACCCACGAGCCGCCGTCGGCAGTGACCAGTATCGATCCCGCGTAGGCGTAAATGAGTTGACCTCGGACGTGCGCGTGATAGTCGATAAAGAACCGGTCCGGCAGGTCACGGGCCATTCCTCCGACGGGCCGCGCGATTGCCTGATAATCCTCACGGTCCTCGCTCTTTCCGAACATGGCGTTTCCTCGTTGATCGTTGTCACGTGCGCGCGCGCCGGCCAAACCGAGTCGCGGTACGGTTGAAGACGATCCACGGACCGGATCGATCATTCAAACACTCATCTGTTTCTCGAGGTACAGCATGCCGGTTTACCGCTCATTCGATCAAGAGGCGCTCGACGATCAATACAACGTCCGCGCGGGCATTCCAGACCATCTCGAAGTGTTCGCAAGGTGGAAAACGGAAAGCAAACGCTTTCGCGCGGAGCACACGGTCCGCGAAGACCTTCGCTACGGGAACGACGCGCAGCAGGCGTACGATTTCTTTCCTGCCAGGACGAACGGGCGCCCCGTGCTGGTGTTCATTCATGGGGGATATTGGCAGTCCCTCGACAAGTCGGATTTCAGCACTGTCGCCCGGCCGTATCTAGATGCGGACATCAACGTTGCCCTGATCAACTACCGGCTGGCGCCTTCCGTGCGCATGGCCGATATCGTGTCTGACAACATCGAGGCCATCGCGAATCTGTATCGAAACGCGGAGGAACTGAGCTTCGATCGCAACGCGATCTTCGTATCCGGAAGCTCTGCGGGCGGACATCTGACCGCCATTCTTGCGGGGACGGACTGGGAGAGCCGCGGCCTGCCGAACGATGTCCTGAAGGGCGCCTGCGCAATCAGCGGTCTGTACGATCTCGAACCTATTCGTCTTTGCTACCTCAATAAGGTCGTGGGACTAGACGACGCGGAGGTACGCGCGTATAGCCCGAAGTTTCATCTTCCCAAGCGGCCGTTGCCCTTCATCCTGACGGTCGGCGGCGACGAATCGGACGAGTTCCATAGGTTGCAGGCTGAGTATCAGACGCTGTTGAACAACCGTGGGCTGAACGTGCGGGTCGTCCGACAAGCCGACGGACATCATTTCGATGCGGTCGATCGTCTCGGCGAACCGGCCGCGGCACTATCAAAGGCCGTTATCGAAATGATCGAATCGTAAGCGTCAACAATCATCCCACCAGGCATGCGGCCGAACGACATGGTATTTGGCCGTCGGCCTGCGTTGGGCGATTGGAATCTCGATTGCCTGCAGCTTCCATCTGGGTTGGATCATGATCTGACAGTCCCAGCGTCACGGCCACGAAACTCCCGCGCATCGCGTGGCATGAGTCGATCGGTGTGACCCATGTTACTGGTCCCGGCGGCGCACGAATCTTGCGCGCGACGCATGCGACGCCTCGCGCGGACCTTCGTCGGCTTTCGCAGGCGAGCGTCTACGCAGCCCTGGTGGAATCGCGTGAAGGCTACCTACGCGTGCGCCCTTGTTTCGTCAGAAACGGAGGGGCACTTTCGAAGGCCAATCGGACATTCGGACGTCTTGCTAGGGTTGGCATCGAACGGCGCTTAGTGGCCGGCTTGACTCGTTCGGTCCTCGCAGGACGGGATGCGGTCTGGGGTTGTCAAGTGAGCAGAGTGATCCCAGAGTCAAAGCAGCGTACCCGACCTTTCTGGCGCGATCCGCTCCAACCCTCGAAAATCGACCATTCTGTTAAGCAATAGCTGTCGTTTGCGACGTCTTTCGCTTAACTTCGAAAAAACTCCTGCCGTAGAGACCTTGATCGAACGGGCGCTCCGAGCAGAAATCGATCCGGCACGATCGAAAAAATTATTGTAAGACGTGGCTATTAAGATAATTCGGATTTTTCATAATAGCTGCGAATTCATTTTCTCTATTGATGTCGCTTGAGCTTCGTATAACGTGTCGCGCGGCTGCCCGGCCCCGCAACTGCCCGCGCAGAGCCATTGTGAAGCAGTTAGCTGCTCGTTGTTACTCAGATAGGGACTTCTGACTATGAAGTCAATAGTCGCGTAGCGATGGTCAGGGCGCGAGGTCGCAGACGATTGGTTGCGTTTTTATCTTCAGTTTGGCATCACGCGAGAATAGCCCCTGCGAGCATCCAAGAGTCTCGTAGGCAAATGTAAATACGACGACATCCGCTTCGACCAAGGCGATCAAAATAATTATATGCAGACACTAGCTGAAGTTCGACTCCTAATCGATGATTGATCATGTTAGTTATATTAAATCAAACACCGAGGTTGAAGCTGACTGAATCGGTGAGGGTTTCGTGAGAAACATCGCGTCCTTGCCGGAGTTGTGACGCTTAAGGATCGCCACGGCCCACTCAGTAGCGACCCGTCGCTCGCACGTCTCACGGACTGCAGATGATAAGACCGACGACGTGCCAATAACGTGACGCGATGCCATGGCGCCTGAAAGGCCATGTTGTGCACGGCCGCTGAAGACGCGGTGCCGGCCTGATATGGTTGTGACAATTGCTTCGTTCGGAAACTTTCGCGCGGGTCCCAGAATGAGGTCTTCGGCTTTCGCCCGGAGTTCCGACATGACGCGCCCGTGTCCCTTCTCTGCCATCTGCAATCGGTGGTGTTGTTGATCAGAAAGCAGATTTCTCCCTCCGGGCAAGCCAGACAGCACGATCAGGCGGGGTCGATCCTTGGGCCGCTAAGTCCGGGTCAATCCATTATTCGCCGGCGCCGCGGCGACGCGAAAGTCGGTGCATTGCGCGACGATACGGCGTGCGTCACTATGCGCGAACGCATCGGCTTCAACGTCCGACTGTACAAGCTGATTCCTTATCCCAACGCGCCGCGCCACCACCTCCGCTGCATCCGCAAAGTTAATTCTCGTCCGGCTCGCCCGCCGTGCTCCTGCACGTTCACCCTATCGACGACCGGTCCCATGCACTCCGACTCACCTGTATCCAGGCTATCCATGTCCTTTACTTCTGACGCAATCCGCTTCATCGACGCGCTCACACTGCGAAACTGGCTGAATGACGGCGATGAAATCGCCCTGCTCGATGTGCGCGAGCCCGGTCGCTTCGGCGAGGGACATCCGTTTTTCGCCATCCCGCTGCCGTACAGCCGACTCGAACTCGGCGCGCCGCACCTGCTGCCACGCAAGAGCGTGCGCATCGCGCTCGTCGATGATGGAGCACATGGAACGGAGGACGCGGACGATGGCTTTGGGCACGCGTCGATCGCACGGCGCGCCGCCACGCGCCTGCGCGAACTCGGTTATGGCGACATCGCTATTCTCGACGGCGGTGTCGAAGCGTGGCGCGAGGCCGGCTACACACTTTTCCGCGGCGTCAACGTGCCGTCGAAGACTTTCGGGGAACTGGTCGAGCATGCTTATGGCACGCCGAGAATCAGCCCGGCACAGTTGCAGCGGTGGCGTATCGAGCGCGGCGGCTGTCCGCTCGCGCTGATCGATGGCCGCACGCGTGACGAGCATCGAAAGATGGCCATTCCCGGCTCGGTCTGCGTGCCCAACGGCGAACTTGCGGCCTGGATCGACGCCTTCGCGGGCGCACCGGACACCACGCTCGTGATCCACTGTGCGGGCCGTACGCGCAGCATCATCGGCGCGCAGACGTTGATCAATCTCGGCATCCGGCGTGAAGTGTTCGCACTGGAAAACGGCACGCAGGGCTGGGCGCTCGCGGGCTTCGCGCTTGAGCACGGCAGCACGCGCAGCTATGCAGACGTGTTGTCCCCCGGTCCTGGCGGGCTGGAACGCAAGGACGCGCGCAGCCGCGCGCAGGCGCTGGCCGAACGCTTCGGCGTGCGCACGCTCGACGAGGCCGCCGTACTCGAATGGCGAGACGATCCGCGTCGTACGACTTATCTGCTCGATATACGAACGCCCGAAGAATTCGCTCGCGATGGCCTGCCAACCGCGACCCACGCGCCGGGCGGCCAGCTCATTCAGGCGAGCGATCAGACGGTCGCCGTGCGACGCGCGCGGCTGCTGCTGATCGACTACGACGGCATTCGCGCACCTGTCGTCGCGCATTGGCTCGTGCAACTCGGCTTCGAAACCGCGCTGGTCGATGCAGCGACCGCTACGCGCTGGCACTCACTGAATCACGCACCTACGAGTCCGGCTATCTCGCCGTTCCCTGCGCCGCTCGTGTCGAATGCCGTCGTGCTCGACTTGCGTCCGAGCGTGGCGCATCAGGAAGGCCGCCCCGCCGGGTCGCACTGGACCATTCGACCGCGCGTGTTCGAGACACTGCGTCAGGCGCATGCCGATCGCGAAACGCCGGTCGTTCTGTTCGCGGATCGGGCCAGCCGCGATGCCGCATTGCTCGTTGCGGGAGATCTGCGTGACGCCGGCTTCGAAAACGTGACGAGCGCATTCGATGGACTGGACGCATGGGAACGGGCAGGCTTGCCCGTCGAACGATTCGCGATCGTTCTGCCGCGCGAGGCGCGCATCGATTATCTGTTCTTCGTGCACGACCGTCACGATGGCAACCTCGATGCAGCGCGCGCCTACCTCGAATGGGAGACCGGCCTGATTGCCCAGTGCGAGCCGGATGAGCTGAGCGTTTTCCGCATCGGCCATGCCGCCGTTCGAAACGACCAGCCGGAGGCCGAAGCGCGCGCCGGGAAATGAGTCTTCGCTTACGGCCGCAGATCGGACAAGCTGTTCACTTGATCTGAAGCACCGCCTGCCGGACATCGATGCGACGCGGAATGACCTTGGTTTCGAAAGCCAGATTCGCCGAATCCTGCTGCGCGTTCAGCACGTCGTCAGCAATCGGATAGCTCACGCCCCATTCGAGACGCGAGATAGCGCGGTCCCAGACTTCCGGCGGCACGCCCGTGTTGCCCGAGAGGAACCGCGCGGTGTCCTGAGGATGCGCCAGGCTTTCCCTGGTTTGACGATCCAACTGATCGAACAGCAGGCGTAGCGCGGCGGGATATTTCTGCGCGAAACTCCGCGTGGAAATGTAGAAACCGTATTGCGGCACCGACAGTTCGCCGATGGTCAGAATGGTCCGCGCGCCCGTGCTCAGCTCGGTGTCCGCATAACGCGGATCGGGCACGGCCCACGCGTCGACGAAGCCGCGCTCGAAAGCCGAACGCGCATCGCCATAGGACAGGTAAGCGAACTCAGCCGAGTCCGGGTCCATATGCGCGTCCCGCATTGCCTTCAGCACGAACAGGTGACCTTGCGAGCCCTTGGCAAAGGCGATTTTCTTGCCCTTCAGATCGTGCAGGTCCTTTACCGGTGAATCCTTCGGCACAACGATCGCATAGCTCTTCACGAGCTTCGGCGCGTTGGCCACATAGACGACAGCAGGCGCTGCGCCGGCCTGCGCCATGATAGGCGGAGTCGAACCGACCGTGCCGACATCGACATCGCCGGCATTGATGGCTTCGACGAGCGGCGCGCCGTACACGAATTCGTGCCACGTCACTTTCACATGATGCGGCGCGAACGCCTGCTCCAGTTTGCCCGATGCCCGCAGCGCCACCAGCCCGTCACCTTTCTGGATACCGATGCGTATCTGAGTGGGATAGCCATCGTCCGCGTGCGCGGTGCACACAAGCGCAAAGAGCCCCGCCGCGAGCATAGGTTTGAGCAATCGTTTGAGAAATCGGACCATCATCAGGAAGCGAAATGAGGATTGACGGGACGCGCAAGACCGTAATGGCCGCGCAAAGTAGACGCTTCGTATTCGCGCCGGAACAGACCGCGCTTCTGCAGGATAGGCACGACTTGTTCGGTGAACACGTCGAACTGCGCGGGCAACACGGGCGGCATGACATTGAAGCCATCGGCGGCGCGGCTCTCGGTCCAGTCCGCGATCACGTCGGCGATCTGCTCGGGCGTGCCGGACAAGGTGAAATGCCCGCGCGCCGCCGCGAGCTTGCGCAGCAGGCCGCGCAATGTCGGCCGCTCGCGTGCGACCAGCTGCGTGATGACCGCCGCGCGGCTTTGCGCCGCCTGCACCGTGGCCGGGTCGGGGAAGTCATCGACGGATAGCGGCTGGTCGAGCGGCAGCGCCGAAAAATCGTGGCCGCCGAAACGGTTCGACAGACGCCCCAGCCCGACGCTCACATCGGTTAGGGAATCGAGTTCGTCCAGCAGTGCGCTCGCTTCGGCTTCGGTCGATCCGATCGCGGCGCTGATTCCCGGCAGGATCACGATGTCCTCTTCCCTGCGGCCCAGCGCCTTCGCGCCGGCCTTCAGTTCGGCGTAGAAGTCGATTGCCGACTGTTTGGTCAGATGCGCGGTGAACACCGCTTCTGCATAACGCGCGGCAAACGCCTTGCCGGTCGCTGACGATCCGGCTTGCACCAGCACCGGATGCCCCTGCGGCGGACGAGGCAGATTCAACGGCCCGGCCACGCGATGAAACTGGCCCTCGTAGCCGATGCGCCGCACGCGGGCCGGATCGAGAAAGCGGCCGCCCGCCGGGTCATCGACGATGGCGTCGTCGGCCCAGCTATCCCACAACTGCGTGACGACTTCGAGAAACTCGTGCGCACGCGCATAACGTTCGGCGTGCTCGATCTGCTGCGTATAACCGAAGTTCGGCCCGGCACCGCCGACCCACGAAGTGACGATATTCCAGCCGATGCGTCCGCGCGAAATATGATCCAGCGAAGCGAACTGGCGCGCCAGATTGAACGGCTCGGTATAGGTGGTCGATGCCGTGGCGATCAGCCCGATCCGCGACGTCGCCTGCGAGAGTGCCGCAAGCGTGGTGACCGGTTCCAGCGCGCCCGAGGCGACAAACTGTGCGCCGTCGCCGAGTGCCAGCGCGTCGGCGAAGAAGATCGAATCGAACCGGCTTTGTTCGGCTTTCACCGCGAGATCGCGGAAATAATCGATATCCGTCAGCGCCTGGCGTGTGGCGCCGGGATGACGCCAGCCAGCTTCGTGATGTCCGCGTCCGTGAACGAAGAGATTCAGATGCAGTGGTCGGGGCATGGTGAGGTCTTGTGTGGTTCGTCGATACGGGAGAATGGCGGCATCAGCATACAAACCAGCGGCCAAAAGCCAAACCAACGAATCGATCTAACAATTCCGGGAATGGCGCAGAAGCGGCCCGTCCCGTGTTATCAGCGCAGTGCGATTGGTTAGCTCTATCCATCGTTTCGCTGCGCGTTCTGGCGTTGATAGCATCGCGCGTTCACTCATCCCAACACGTGCTCACATGTTCGATTCACATCGCTCATCTGTCTTATGGTCAGGAAAGCTGCTCGCCCTCGCGCTCGCATGCTGCGCGCTCGCCCCGACGCTCGCCCGGGCTGCCGATGATCCGACTACCCTGCGCGTCGGATTCGTTCCTGGTCCTTACGCGGACGAATTCCGGCAAGGCGTCGAACCGCAACTCGTCCGGAAGGGTTACACGGTGCGCTACGTCGAGTTCAGCACGGGGCTCGAAGCGAATCAGGCCGTCTATCGGGGCGAGATCGTGGCGGATGTCATGCAGCACAGCATCTACCTCAAGTCATACAACGACCGCAACGGAACCGATCTGGTGGGCGTGGTTCAGGTGCCCACGCCGCCGATGGGGCTGTTTTCGAACAAGCACCGCGCGCTGTCGGAGGTCAAGAAAGGCGCGACCGTCGCCGTGCCCAACGACCCGGTCAATCTCGAACGTGCGCTCAAGATCCTTCAGCGCATCGGCTGGATCCGCATTCGTCCGAACCCGAATCCCGTCGATGTCACGGAACGCGACGTGATCGACAATCCGGCGGGCATCCGGCTGGTGCCGCTGGAATCGGCGCAGGCGCCGCGCGCGCTCGAAGATGTCGATTTCGCGGCGATTCAGGGCAACTTCGCGGTATCGAGCGGACACGCGCTGTCGAGCGCGCTCGCGCTCGAACAGATGAGCTCTCCCTACGTGAATCAGGTGGTGGTGAAGGCCGCGAATCAACATTCGAAGCAGACTGAGGATATCGTCGCGGCGTATCGCTCGGATGCTTTCCGGCAGGCGATCACCGGCAACCATGCATATGACGGGTTCCGCCTGCCCGACTACTTTCCGCACTGAAGTCGCACCGAAGCGAATCGGCGCGCGATCCACACCGCGCGCCTGCCTGGTTCAATCGTGCACTTTCGGGAATCCGTGCCGCTCCGCCAGCAGCGCAAGAATACGGCGCGTGTCCGTGACGAAGCGCTTCTCGCCCAGCGTTTGCGCGTCGTCCGGCGCGGGATATTCGGTGCCCAGCACCAGCACGGGCAGGCTCTGATGCTCCTCGCTCAGGGCTTCGACGGCGGCGCGGCGCGGACGCCCGAAGGGCACGCGGCGGATATCGAGCCGGCTGGTCCGCGCGGTATCGCTCGCCAGCAATCCTTCGATGGGCGCGCCGTCCGGACAGGTGAATACTTCGCCCGGGCGCTTCGGATCGGTGAAGCCCGGTTCCAGCAGAATCAGCAAATCGCGTTGGGTCATGATGGTGGCGTTCGTGGTTGAGACCGCACTAGCGTAGTCACGACGCGCATCGATGGAAACGAATTGCATCTGATATTGAAATCAGATGTGCGAATGAGGACCACATCGTGCATCCGCCGGCGCTTTCGTGCGAGTTGGCGGCGCATCAAGGCGCGAGCGCCATCGAATAACGTTAGCTGAATTACTTTGTTCTTGCGCGATATATCGCTCGCTAGACTACGCGCTGCCGGCCGCTCGCCGGTCCATCGCGGTACAGATATGCCGCTTTCTCCCGGAGTCTCCACTTGTCCCGTATCGAACCATCGCGTCCTCCGATCATTGTCGGAATCGGCGGCACCACGCGCGCTGAATCGTCGACCGAACGCGCGCTCGGGTTTGCGCTGAAGGGCGCTCAAGAGGCAGGCGCGCAAGTGCGCTTGTTCGGTGGCGCTTTCCTGCACGGACTGCCGCATTACGCGCCCGAAACCTCGGTATTGACCGATGCACAGCGAGAACTGATCGAAGCCGTCCGCTCGGCCGACGCGCTGATCATTGCCACGCCGGGCTATCACGGCGGCATTTCCGGCATGGTCAAGAACGCGCTCGACACGCTGGAAGAATTGCGTGACGACACACGTCCCTATCTCGACGGCCGCGCGGTGGGCGCGATCGTGACTGCTTACGGCTGGCAAGCCGCGGGCACGGTGCTCACGTCGCTGCGTTCGATCGTGCATGCGCTGCGCGGATGGCCGACGCCCTTCGGCGCCGCAGTCAATACACTGGAAACTCGCTTCGAGAGCGCCGACTCCTGCTCGGACCCGAAAGTAAGCGAACAACTGCTGACGGTGGGTCGGCAGGCGTCGGCATTCGCGCTGGCCTTCAGCGCGCACTGAGCGCGCCGTATCAGTCGGCCGACGCTTCGGCACCCGACTTGCGATAGAGGCGATGCGCGAACGCCGCATTGTCGAAGTCAGCGGGAACCTGACCGTTCATGCGGGCCTCGTGTGCATCGAGATCGTCGATGAACAAATCCTGACTGATGCGCCGCACGACTGCCGGAATGTCTCGCTTCATGCACGGCACGTCACCCACCGGCACGCCGCGGCTCACAAAGCCCGCCGGATTGAATACATGGATGTTACGCAGAAACGGCGCTTCGCCCGGCTGCTTCTCCACGTATTCGAGCGCATCGCCGAGATAGGGATGCGCGCCGAGCGCGTCGTCACGCTCATCCGGCGATGGCGTGTAGCGATCGCGCCAAAGCAGCACATGATCGGCGATGCGGGCGAGTTCAGGCCGCGCGTGGAGATCGACGGCATAGCCGGTGCCGGCAATCACGAAGTCGAAGTCGAACGCACCGTCACCGGTGCGAGCATGCACGCGATCGCCCTCGACCCCGGCTTCGTGCCACGGTGCGCCCAGATGCAGATGAAAGTTGGCGTGACGCGCGACGCGCTCGACGGCGTCGGCGGGCGCGGTGGAACCGGCGCGCCGGAAGCGCAGCGCCTGCCGCCAGCGCACCGCGTCGGGCAGCGACGGGAAGTTGTCGTACGCGCCGGGGTAGGCACGCGCCCGGCTGACTGGAACCGCCGGCAGGTCGGCACGGCGCACGAACAGATGCACGTCGCGTGCGCCGGCTTCGAGCGCGGTCGCGGCGGCATCAAAAGCCGAGGCCGCCCCGCCGATCACCGCGACGGACTTGCCCGCGAGCGCGGCGAAATCGATGGCATCCGACGTATGCGCGAGATGCGTCGCCGGCAGCGCCTGGAGCGGCGGCGCGATATTCGGCCGTCCATTGCCCCACACGCCGTTGCCGAGAATGATCTTGCGCGCCGTCTCCACGCGATGTTCGACACCGCTTGCCGTGCGCACCATGAGATGCAGCCGGAAGTGCGCGCCTTCCGGCTCGATCAGCGTAAGCGTGGTGCCGTATCGAACCTGAAGGCCAAGGAAGGTGCGATACCAGTCGAGATATTCAGCCCACTGAGTGCGTCCGATCCGCTCGATATCCGCATACGACGCCTCACCGTGCCGCGCTTCGTGCCACGCCTGAAAGCTCAACGCGGGCAGTCCGCCTTCCGGCCCCGGCAGAATCTTCGGCGTGCGCAGGCGATTCATGCGCGCGTAATGGGTCCATGATCCCGCTCGCGCTTCGTCGGCTGCGGCATCGATCACACTGACCTGGCCGATGCCCGCGCGCCGCAGCGCAAATGCGAATGCCGCACCCGTCTGCCCGCCGCCGACGATCAGCACGTTATGGTCGATTCCCTCTCTCGCCACGACCCAGTTGTCCGGATCGGGGCCGATGAGACGCAGCGTTTCCCGTGCGCCGATATCATGATCGCCTGCTTGCGAAAGTTTCGTATAACTCATGTATGGAAGACTCGTTCAGGCAAGAACATCCGAGAACACGCGCGTCGCAAAGCGATTGCTGTCCGTGCTCGCATTGATGACGCCGACCGTCTTGAGATCGTCGGCGTACAGCGATATTTCCTTCTTGAATGCATCGCCCGTCGGATGATGATGGTGCGTATGGCTGCGCAGCATCGCCGCAAGTTGCGCCACGTTGGCGCTGGGCGCATTCGGCGCGAAGATGGCCGCCGCTTCGTCGGGATGATTGGCGGTCCATTCGGTGGCTTCGAGCAGCGCCTGCGTCAATGCCTGAGCCGTCGCCCGGTCCTTGCGCACCAGTGAGCCCCGCACGCCGAGCACGCAGCACACGCGGTTCGCATACTCGCCGCACAGGTTGTTCGACACCTCGTAGAGATGGTCCGACTCGCGCAGATTCCAGATGGTCGGATCGCCGTCGGCAATGGCCTGCACTTCGCCTTTTTTCAACGCTTCGCCGAGCAGCGGCGCGGGATACTGCCGCCAGTGCACGTCGTTCTCCGGATCGATGTTGATCTTTTTGAAGCTGATCGCGAAGAAGTTCTTCGCCGGGCTCGCCATGTCACTCACACCGATGGTGCGCCCTTTCAGACCCTGAAGATCGACGATGCCGGACGACTTCGATGAAAGTACCCGCATACAGCCGCCATGGATGCCAGCGGTCAGCTTCACATCGAAGCCCTGTTCGAGCGGCTTGATCCAGCGCAAGGCCATGCCCACACCCGCATCCGACTTGCCGGTCGCGATGGCTTCCAGCAGTTGATCCGTCGAGCCGGCGAAATTGACCAGTTCGACATCCAGCCCGTGCTTGCGGAAAAAGCCTTCTTTCACCGCGACCGGCACCGGAGCGGTACAGATGCCGCCCGCGTTCCACGACAGCTTGAGCTGCTTCAGTCCTTCGTCGGCTGCCGCGCGCGTGGCGGGCAGACCGAAACTCTCTCCGGCAAGCGCGAGACCGCCCGCGCTCCACGCAGTTTTTGCGAGCCAGGCGCGTCTTGACGGATCTTTCAAAGCGGAGTGCATCGTATGGTTTCCTTATGAGCTTTCAGGTGTCGAGACCGAGTTGCGCGAGCACTTCGCGCCGCAATGCGACGAGTTTCGGATCGTCGCGATGACGGGGATAGGGCAGATCGTTGCGGACCTCCGTGAGAATGCGCGCCGGACGCGCCGAAAACACGATCACGCGATTGGCGACGTAGAGCGCTTCCTCAACGTCGTGCGTGACGAGCAGCACGGAGAAATTCGCGCGCTGCCACAGGCGCACCAGTTCGCCCTGCATACGAATGCGCGTGAGCGAGTCCAGTTTGCCGAACGGCTCGTCGAGCACCAGCAGGCGCGGATCGTTGACGAGCGCGCGCGCCAGCGCCGCGCGCTGCGCCATGCCGCCAGAAAGTTGATGCGGATGCGCATCCGCGAAGGCGGACAGGCCGACCAGTTCCAGCGCCGCGTCGATGCGCGCACCCGCCTCGCGGCGCGTGCCTTGCGCCTGCGGCCCCAGACCGACGTTCTCGCGCACCGTGCGCCACGGAAACAGCGTCGGGTCCTGAAAGACCACGACTCGTGAGGGATCGGGACCGGTGATCGGCGCACCGTCATCGTGCAGCGTGCCTTCGAGCGGTTGATCGAGGCCCGCGACGAGCCGCAGCAAGGTGGACTTGCCGCATCCGCTCGGGCCCAGCAGCGCTACGAATTCGCCCGGCTCCACGGACAGACTGATGTCGCTGAGCACGGGCAGCGTTTCGCCCTTGAGCGCAAATGCATGACTGACATGCCTTGCGTCGATGCGCGAGCCCTGCGCCTGCTGTGTTCTGACCGCCGCCGCGCTCACCATTTCAACACTCCCTTTTGCCAGCTCAGCACCCGGTCGCGCACCTTGAACAGCAGCGTGATCAGCCCCGAGCACATCAGCGCCATCACGAGCAGCGCCGCGTACATGTTCGAATACGCAGCCCAGCCCTGCGCCCATTGCAGATACCAGCCGAGTCCGGCCTTCACACCCATCATCTCCGCGACGATCAGCACCGAGAACGATGCACCCAAGCCCATGAACAGGCCGACGAACACATTCGGCAGCGCCGCCGGAATCGCCACGCGCAAGATGAGAAACGAAGGCTTTGCGCCGAGCGTGCGCGCCACGTCATAGAACGCCTTGTTGACGCCCGCCACGCCCGACCAGGTGAGCACCGTCACGGGGAACGCCGTCGCGAGCGCAATCAGAAAGACGCTGGCGGAAAAGCTCGACGGAAAGAAGAAGAAAGCCAGCGGCAGCCATGCGGTTGCAGGCAGCGGACCGATCAGCCGCAATACCGGATGCAGCCAGTAGCCCACCGCTCGCGACCAGCCGATGGACACGCCCGCCGCGAAACCGGTCAGCGCGCCGAGCACATAGCCATAAGCGAGCAGAACGAACGAGTGACCGACGCTTGCGGCGAGCCGTGGCAGGTCGTCGAAGAACACCGCGATGAGCGCTTGCGGAGGCGCGAAGAACGGACGCGGCAACCATTCGAGCTGGGCGGTCGCTGCTTCCCAGGCGGTGATGCCTATGGACAGCGCGAGCAGCCACGGCGCGGCATCGATCCATTTCGATGCAAGCCGCGTACGCGCCACGGTTCCCGCGACAAGCAGCGCACAGGCGATCGCCAGCGCGATCTCGAGAATCAGCAGTTCGCGTGTATGGGGCCAGTCGTCGAGTGACGGCCACCACTGGATGAGCGCTGCGCCGCCCAGCCATCCAAGCGTGGCGAGCGCGGCGATAAAGGTCTTGCGCGGCGCGAGCGGCGCATGCGAAGCAGCCTCATGCGTCTGCCCGATGCTGTTCGCATCCAGCGTCTGAGTGCGTGTGGACATAGTGAAGAGATGGAAGGCCGACGAGTGAACCTGCGCAGCGTAGCGATCCGATAAGCGGATGTGAATCAATCAATTGGACTATCGATATGCTTCGGCCGCGCGAATCGTCATGAATAGCGCTCACACGGTCTTCAGATCGCGACCCGAGAAAAACCGATCGTCCGGCACGACATTCAATGCAATCGTCAGCCGATTGGCATAGTTGAAGAACGCGGATATCTCGAGCACTTCCGTGATGGCCTGAGCGGTGAATCCGAGCGTGCGCAACTCGTGCAGGTCTTCTTCTCTGATACCGCCCGCGTCGGTGCTCAATCGCTCCGAAATCTCCGCGAGCGCGTGCTCTTTCGGTGTGAGGCGGACGTGGTGATAGCCCTGCGCGATACGTTGCGCGCGCACGGTGTCGCCGAGCACGCCCGCCAGCGCCTGGGTGTGATTGAACACGCAGTAGCTGCACTCGTTGACTGCCGACGTGACGACGGCGATCAGTTCTCGTTCCGCCGCGGTCAGATGACTGCGATGCGGATCGAACAGGTGTTCGTAAAACGTCACCAGCCGATATGCCGTGTCGGGATTGATGGACAGTGCCGCGAGCCAGTTCGGCACGAAACCGTATTGACGGCGGAACTTCGCATAGATCGACTTGACATGCGGCGGCAGGCGTTCTTCGTCGGCGACGCCGAAGCGTGAGACCGGTTCCTGATCCCGTGCGGCGAGGGACGGATCGAATGATGTGGTGTCTGAAACGAGTGTGGACATCGTCGGGCTCTCCCGGAATAAGGGCAAAAGCTCAAGTTAATGCACACGACATGCCCGGCTTCGACCGATTTTTCATAAGCTATCCGTAATTTATGAACATCGCATAAGTCGAATAGCTAATCGCAAATCGATATTGGATCGCACGATCGGGCGCGGCGCAGAATCGAGCGCAGCAGCTATGCCTTTTTTCCCCTTTTTCCCAACGTGGACGGCGATACGACGGAAGTTACAGGCGTCGGAACACGACGAGTATTTCCCGTTCTCGCATAAAGGAGTCTCGATGAGCGCCGTACTCGAACCCGCTGTCGCGCGGGCATCCTCTCATGATTCGACGCATCTGCTGTCCGATCCCTTGCTCGACGTCATCGGCAAGCGTGCAGCGGCTTACGATCGCAAAAACGAGTTCTTTTCCGAAGACCTGAGCGACCTGCACGACGCGAATTTTCTGCGCGCGAGCGTGCCGGTCGAGTTCGGCGGGCTCGGCCTGACGCTGCCGGAATTGCAACGTGAGCAGGCGCGGCTTGCAGCGCGTGCGCCATCGACAGCGCTGGCGCTGAACATGCATCTGTATTGGGTCGGCGCAGCGCTTCATCTGTACCGGCGCGGCGACCTCTCGGCGCAATGGATTCTGGAGGAAGCGGGCGCGGGCAAGGTGTTCGCGGCCGGCCACGGTGAGCCGGGCAACGATCTGGGTCTCGCGTGGTCATCGGTGAAAGCGACGCCGCTGCCGGATGGCGGATATCGCTTCGATGGCCGAAAGATTTTCACGTCGCTGGCGCCGGCCTGGGACTGGCTCGGCGTGCACGGTATCGATGAAACGGACCCCGCCGCACCGAAGATCGTGCATGCGTTCATCCGGCGCGATGCGGCCGGACATCGCACGGTGCAGACGTGGGACGCCCTCGGTTTGCGCGCTACGCGCAGCGACGACACGTTTCTCGAAGGCGCCATCGCGCCACGGGCGCAGGTGCTACGGGTGCTGCCTGCGGGCATTCCCGACGATCCGTTCGTCGACGGCATCCTGGGCGCCGTACTGCCCGGTCTGGGCGCGGTCTATTACGGCATCGCCAAACGCGCTTTCGATCTCGCCGTGCAGACTGCGAAGACGCGAAGTTCCCCCGCCATCGGAGGCAAGACGTTTGCGTATAAACCACTGACGCAGCAGGCCGTCGCGCAGGCCGCCATCGAGCTCGCGAGCATCGAGGCGCTGATCGAACGTGCGGCGCAGCGCTGGTGGAACGGGTACAACGAGGATGAATTGTGGATCGCGCACTTGCTGGCGGCAAAACAACATGCGGTGGATGGCGCTTTGCGCGTGGTGAACCTTGCGTTGAAGATCGCGGGCGCGTCGTCACTGTCGCGCAATGGTGAACTCGAACGGCTGTATCGCGACGTGCGCGCGGGCGCGTTTCATCCGCCTAACGCCGATGCCGCCCATGAGGTCATCGGTCAGGCCTGGCTCGGCGTGCTGGGAAAGGTGTGATCGACACAGCGTGCGGCGCACCGGCGCCCGCACGCGCTATGTACTGCCCTCACTGACCGTTGCGTGATGCGCGTACGCCGACGATCGCCCGAAGAATGACCGGCTGACCGCCGCGCAACGACACCGCGCCGAACACCGAACGCGCATGCACACCGGCCTCGCCGAGCACCTCGACCAACAGGTCAGACGCACCGTCGAGCACCTTCGCGTGGTCCTCGAAAGCAGCGTCCGCATTGACGAAGCCCTGCACGTCGAGCACCTGACCGACATGATCGAGCGAGCCGAGTTCGTCGCGGAGCACGAGCAGCAGTTCGATCGCAGCTTCGCGCGCGAACGCGATGCCGTCGGCGACCGTGAGCGTCTCGCCGAGCCTGCCTTTGGGCGGCTTGTCTCCGACCGCGCCGCTGGTGGATTTGCCCGAAACGAAAATCAGATCGCCCCAGCGCGTGGCATTGCGATAGTTCGCTCTCGGTTCGTTCGAGGTACGGCGCGGTTCGATCAGGCGGTTCAGTCTTTCGTCGGCGCTCATGTCGCTCCTGTGGCTTCGGACGTGTTTCGGATCGCGGGCGTGCTCGGCCCGGTCGGGAATCGTACGCAACAGTTGCAGGCAACGTAACCATCGAAGCGAGATATCGATATGAGCGGATGCGGATCGAATCGGCCCTTCGTAAACGCCGCCCGGCAATAACAAACCATACAAGCTCTCAGATGACGAACCCGAACACACTAATCGATGCCGCCGCCGACCTCGCCCGCGGCTTCTCGGAAGCAGCGGCGGAACACGACCGCAGCGGCGCGCCGCCCGCCGCGCAATTCGATGCGCTCGAAGCCGCAGGTCTGCTACGCGCCAACATCAGGCGAGAACGATGGCGGCTTCGGCGCGGGACTCGCGGTGTCGCGGGCGATCGTCGGCGAAGTGGCGCGCGGCGATCCGTCCGTCGCGCTGATTCTCGCCATGCACTACTGCCAGCACGCGATCATCGCGCGGGCCGAGCACACCGGCTCCGGCGACTGGCCGCCCGCGCTCGCGCATCGGCTGAAGGACGCATCCGTGCGCGGCCGCGCGCTGCTGAACGCCGCGCAGGTCGAACCGGGACTCGGCTCGCCTTCTTACGGCGGCCTGCCGGATACCATCGCGCGGCGGCACGGCGACGGCTGGCGTCTGTCGGGGCATAAGGTCTATGTGACGGGCGCGCCGCTGCTGTCGTGGATCAACGTGCTGGCACGCACCGATGAAGAAGTGCCGCGCCCGGGTCTCGTGCCGCGCGAGGCGCCCGGCGTGCATATCCACGAGACATGGGACCCGGTCGGCATGCGTGCCACCGCGAGCCAGGACGTGGTGTTCGAGAATGTGTCGCTCGATGCCGATGACGCCGTCGCATTGCAACCCGCGCATCTCGGCCTGCAACGCGATCCGCACGTCATCGCGTGGTATCTCAATCTGGTTGCCTCGGTGTACGACGGCGCGGCGCGGGCGGCACGCGACTGGGTCGTATCGTTCGGGAAGGAGCGCAAGCCGTCGGTGCTCGGCGGCGCGGCGCTTGCGACGGTGCCATCGGTACAGGAAGGCATCGGTCAGATCGAGTTGCGGCTTGCCGCAAGCGACTGGCTGCTGCGCTCTCACGCCGAAGCGCTCGATGCGAATCGGGCACCGGGCACGCTTGCCGCCGTCGTCAAACACGAAGTCATCGACAATTCGATCGCGGCGGTCGAAGCGGCTATCGATCTGGCGGGCAACCATGGACTGGCGCGGCGAAACCCGCTGGAGCGGCATCATCGCAATGTGCTGTGCAGCCGGATTCATGCGCCGAACAACGGCCTCATTCGCATCAATGCGGCCAGGGCGGCGCTGGGCGTTTGAGCGAGCGCCGCGTCCTCGTCAATGCGCGCGGCTCAGCAGTTCATAGCTGGCGTCGTCCGCGGCCCCCGAACGCTGACCGCGACGCCAGCCGACCGCCTGTCGATAGCTTCCGATGAGCGTTCGCGCCGCTTCTTCCACGTTCGCGCTCGCCACCGTCTGCGGCGCGACATAGAGCGCGTCTTCCGGGCAATACAACTCGCACATGAAGCAGGTCTGACAATCGTCCTGCCGCGCGATGACGGGCACGTCGCCCGACGATGACGCGGCGTCGAAGACATTGGTCGGGCAAGCGCGCACGCAGATATTGCAGCCCGTGCAGCGTTCCGTATCGACGATCTCGATCATGCGGCCACGTCCTCCCTGATTTCATTGCCCACGGCATGAGGCGTAACCCAGACTTCATCCAGCCCGCCGCTCAGCAGGCGATGACGCTGGGCCGGATCGGCCGCCGGATGATCCGCGCGACGAGCCATGCCGCGTGTCTCCGTGCGGGCCAGCGCACTGCGATACATCCAGCGCGACACCGCGAGCATGGCAACCGCCTCGCGGGCGCGCACCGCCTCTTTTCTTTCCGATGCCGACGCCGCGCGCACCTGTCGCCACAGCGCATCGAGCCGGGACAAGGAGTCTTCGAGCTGATCGACGCGGCGCGTCCAGTTGCGCTGCGTGGGCAGCACCTCGGCCTGAACTGCCCGCACGAGCGCGGCGGAATCGATGGCGGCATTCGACGGACCATCGTGCAAGGCCGCGCCACCGGCGCGCAGTACCGTTCGCGGCGTGCGCAGCGCACCCACGGCGCGCGCGTGATCCGCCGCGCCCGCGCCCGCCCAGAAGCCCGACGACATCGCCCAGGCGGCATTGTGGCTGCCGCCGCCGGTGAAGCCGCCGCAGATGAGTTCGCGCGTGGCGGCATCGCCCGCAGCATAGAGACCGGAAACGGACGTGGCGCAGTCGGCGTCGATCACATGCAGTCCGCCGGTGCCGCGCACCGTGCCTTCGAGGCGCAGCGTGACCGGAAAATGCTGCGTGAAGGGATCGATTTTCAAGCGGTCGAACGGCACGAAGAAGTTCGGCTGCGAGCGGCGCATCCACGCGCGAATATCCTCGTCCGTGCGATCGAGACAGGCGAAGACCGGCTGCGTTTCCAGCGTCTTCGCGATCACCCCGCGCCCATGCGACGATCCCGCGCCGGGAATCGCCGTGCCGCTTGCATCGTAGAAAGTGGCCCAGTTATAGAACAGCGATTTCGTCACCGATGAAAAGGCCGGTCCCAGCCCGTACGCATTCGAAAACTCCATGCCGGAACATTCCGCCCCGGCTTCGGCGGCCATCAGCAGTCCATCGCCCGTCAGCACGTTGCAGCCGAGCGCATTGCTCATGAAGGCACAGCCGCCCGTTGCCATGACCACACTGCCCGCGCGTATGCTCCAGGTCTCGTCCGCCTGCCTGTGCACGCCCGCCGCGCCCGCCACCGCACCATGATCGTCGACCAGCAGTTCGAGCGCCGGACTATGGTCGAGAATGCGCGCGCCCGCTTCCTTCACGCGGCGTCGCATCAGGCGCATGTACTCGGGACCTTGCAGCGACGTGCGGCGCGCATGGCCCGCTTCGTCGACGGGAAACGGATAGCCCCATTCCGCGAGGCGCTCGCTGTTGAGCCAGGTCTGCTCCAGCACGCGGTCCATCCACACATGTTCTGCAAGTTCGCCGCCGAGCGCATAGCGGCTCGCGCGGGCGCGTTCGCGTGCTTCCCGGTCGCGCGGCACGTACCAGACGCCCGTGCCGGACGGCGCGGTCGCCCCCGACGTGCCGCAGAAACCCTTGTCGGCCAGCACCACCCGCGCACCGCGCGCGGCGGCACTGATGGCGGCCCACGTGCCGGCCGGACCGCCGCCGATCACGAGCACGTCGGCTTCATAGTGCCGCTGTGTATCCGATAACCCCATCGATATCCCCGCGCGCCGCGTCATGCCTGCTCCTTCCATGCGGCGAGCCGCCGTTCCGCCAGCAGCACGCCGTGATTGAACGCCAGCCCCAGCAACGCCAGCGCGACGATGCCCGCATACATCTTCGGTATCTCGAAGGTGAATTGCGAGTAGTTGACGAGATATCCCAATCCCGCTTTCGCGCCGACCATCTCCGCGGCAATCAGCACGAGAATCGAATAAGCGCCCGCAATGCGAATGCCAGTGAACACCGAGGGCACCGAAGCGGGCAACACGACCTTCACGAACAACTGCAAGGGCTTGAGACCCATGGAACGCGCCGAGCGAATCAGCAACGAGTCGACGTGACGTACGCCGCTCACCGTGTTGAGCACCACCGGCCAGATGCACGAATACACCACCATCGATATCTTCGACGTTTCGCCCATGCCGAGCACCAGCACGAACACCGGCAGCAAGGCCAGCGGCGCGGTATTGCGGAACAGTTCGAGCAGCGGATCGAGCACTTCGGCCAGTGTCCGATACCAGCCGATGAACAAGCCCAGCGGTACACCGAGCGCCACCGCAATGGCGAAACCGCTCAACGCCCGCGCGGCGCTCGCGAACACATGCACCCAGAGCTCGCCGGATAACGCCATCTCGTACAACGCCCGCAGCACGACCGAAAATGGCGGCAGAAATGTTCGATCGACCCAGCCCAGACGCGGCAACGCTTCCCACAAAGCCACGAAGACGACAATGGCGATGCTCGATCGCAAGGCGCGCGGCAGAGCCCACGCAAAGCGAATCGGCGTCGCGACGACGATACTCATCGACACTCCTCGGGTTGGAATTCAGGCCGCCTGCGCGACCTGCAAATGGACCGCGCCGCGCCGCGCGCGGATCAGTTGCCCGATCTCGTGCCGCAGCCGCACAAATTCGGGCGTCGCACGCACGTCTTCGCTGATATCGCTCTTCGGCACAGGGACCGGCAGCACATGTGTAATGCGGCCCGGCGACGCCGCCATCACCAGCACGCGCTGACCGAGATAAATGGCTTCGTCGATCGAATGCGTGATGAAGACGATGGTCGTGCCGGTGCGCTTCCAGATGCGCAATAGCTCGTCCTGCAAGGCCTCGCGCGTTTGCGCATCGAGGGCGGCGAACGGCTCGTCCATCAACAGCACGTCCGGTTCGTAAGCCAATGCGCGCGCAATCGCGACACGCTGCTTCATGCCGCCCGACAACTGATGCGGGTATCGGTCCGCGAACGCATGCAGGCCCACCAGTTCCAGAAAGCGCCGCGCCCGCTCGTTGCGCTCTCTCTTCTCGATACCTTTCGCTTCCAGCCCGAACGCGACGTTGCCGAGCGCGGTCTTCCACGGAAACAACGCGTACTGCTGGAACACGATGCCGCGATCCAACCCCGGCCCTTCGACCTTGCGGCCATCGATGAGAATCTCGCCGGCATCGGCCTGCGTGAGTCCGCCGATCAGATCGAGCAGCGTGGTCTTGCCGCAACCGCTCGGTCCGACCAGCGTGACGAATTCACCCCTGGCCACATGGAACGACACGTTTTCGAGTATCGCGAAGCGCTCGCGCTGGTTGACCTGATATCCTTTCGATACGTTTCGGATACCTATCGATGCACTCATCGAAGCGACTCCCGATGCATCAGTGGCTCGCCACTGCCTGATTGAACGGATTGAACTGGTTGGAGTAGACCGCCTCCGGTTTCACCTGACCGGCCTTCAGTACGCCATTCTTCACGTACCAGTCGATATAGGTCGTGAAGTCGTCGGCCGCGATCACGCCGCCTTTTCCGCCGACTCCCGGCGACTTCCAGTAATTGACGATCGACGTATCTTCATTACGATGCCGCGCCTCGACGATCTTCTTCAGACGCGCCACCACCTGATCGCGCGGCGTGCTTCGCGTCCATTCGATGGCGCGCGCGGTCCCGTCCACGAACTTGCGGACCGTGTTCGGGTTCTGCGCAATGAAGCGATCGGTGAACAGATAACTCGCATAGCCGTAGGAACCGAACTGCGCATAATCGGTCGTGAGCAGGCGCGCCCCGCCATCCGCCAGCAGTTTGTCCTTGATGATGTCTTCGAGAAAGATGGCATCGAGTTGATTTTGTTTGAGCAGTTGCGCGAGATTCACGGGCGGCGCGGGCACGAAGGTCACCTTGTCGATATCCGCCTGCGACAAGCCCGACTTCTGCAGATACGCCGTAACGAGATACTGCTGATAGGCCCCCGGCGTATTCACGCCGATCTTCTTGCCGATCAGATCGCGCGGCGCCTTGATCGCGCTGTCCTGAAGCACGAACAGGCCGCCGTTGGTCTCCTTGTCGGTGCCGACGTACGAGATCACCGCCTTCACCGGCGCATGCGCGGCGACCAGCTTGACGATCGATCCGTTGAAGGCGCCGCCGAAATCGACATCGCCCGTCACAGCCGCCTGAATATCCTGTGGACCGCTGATGGTGTTGCCGACCCACTTGAGTTTGATCGGCGCCAGATAGCCCAGGTCTTCGGCAAGCTCGGGATACAGCACCTTGCTTGCCCAGCCCTGATAGCGCAGTTCGGTTTTTTCGGGTGTTTGCGCGTAGCTCGCCGCGCTGGCCGCGAACGCGGCCACGGGCAACGCAACATGGATGAATCGCCGGATAACAGTCACGCGTGCGCCTCCGATCAGAACACGCCGTCGTGTTCGAGCGTGATGCGATGGATGCGCCGTTTCGCCGTCCCGTAATCGCGCGCGGCATAGTGCTGGACCTGACGGTTGTCCCAGATGGCGACATCGCCTTGCTTCCATTCGAAGCGCGCCTGCACTTCCGGCGTTTTGATCAGGTCGTAGACATAGTTCAGCAGGCTCTGACTCTGCGTTTTGGATACACCGAGAATATGGCTCGTATGCCCTTCGTTGACGAACACCAGCTTGCGTCCGTTTTCCGGATGCGTCTTGATGACCGGCACCTCGATGGGCGGATATTTCTGCGCGGCGTCGCGCACGCGTTCCAGGCCCGCCTCGACGCTGTTCTCTTCCGCGCCCTCGGGAATTTCATAGCCGCTCAGGAGATCGGCGAGCGCGCCTTTCTTGGGTGAGGCGATGAAGGTATTCACCGCGGTCAGCTTTTCGAAGTAGCGGGCCAGATCGGCATCCAGCAGGTCGAAGACAGCCGCCGACGAGGCCCAGATCGTGTCACCGCCCCCGCCTTCCGGGATCTCCTGCGCATGGAGGACGGTGGCCTTGGGCGGTTGATGCTGCCACGAGACATCGACGTGCCAGTTATCCGTCCCGCCCGAACGGGTCTTGTCGCCGCCGTGAGCGATGACCTCGATCTCGGGAAAACCCGACACCGCCGGCAGATAAACGTTCTTGCGGATCGGATTGCCGAAGATGCGCGCGAGCGCCACATGCTGTTCGGACGTGAGCGCCTGTTCACGAAAAAAGATCACGCCATGATCGACCAACGCCTGCCGCAGCGTCTGGCGGTTATCGTCGCTGAGCGGTGCGGACAAGTCGACATTTTCGATGACCGCGCCGACCAGCGGCTTGTAACGCCGTACGCGCAGGTCCTGATGATGTTGCGTTTGCGGATTATCCAGCACCGTGCTCATAGGTTTCTCCGTGGTCGTTGTGTCGTTGAATCAGACCATCGGGCAGCAGTGCTTCGCAACGAAGCATTTTTAGCAAGCGTATGAACGATTGATCGATGACGCTTTTCACCACTCCGCTCGAATGCTTCGTCCAATGCGTTATTTACGGACCGCGTGCGGATGTCCTATGTTCTGAGGTTGCGCGCCGCGTTCCGGGACCCCGACGTGCCGCCTCAGCAAGCGGCTTGCCGACCACTGCAAGGCCCCGCACAGCAGCAGATAGACGAGACCGACGATCAGGAAAATCTGCGCGGGATACACCATCAAACGATTATTGAGCTGGTTGGCGAGAAACGTGAACTCGGGCACGCCGACGATATACGCAAGCGACGTGTCCTTCACCAGCGAGACCCATTGATTGACGAACGAAGGCATCATCACGCGCACGGCTTGCGGCAGGATCACATGACGCAGCGCCTGCCACTTCGTGAGGCCCAGCGACAACGCCGCCTGCCGCTGCCCTTCTCCAATCGACACGATGCCCGTCTGTACCGAATGCGACAGATATGCGCCACCGATCAGCGCCAGTGCGCAGATGACGGTGGCCAGACCCGGCACATTCACGTGCAGCAAAATGGGCATCAGGAAGAAGGTCCAGAAAATCAGCATCAGCACGGGAATCGCCCGAAAGAATGCGACCAGCGCCGTCAGCGAAAGATGCGCGATGCCCCGGGTCATGGCCAGCGCAATGCCGCCTGCCAGCCCGATCATCGCCGCGAGCAGCGCCGATGTGATGGCCAGCACAATAGTCAACGCCACGCCGCCGAGCGGTCCCGCCGGAAACGCGCCGATCAGCAGATAGCGCACCGTATCGATACCGATCATGCGTGACCTCGCTGCAAAGCGCGCGTGCCGGTGCGCTGCCAGACCACCAGCGCCACTTCGATCAGCGCGATGGTCAGCACGTAAAACACGGTGGCGGTGCCGAATGCCTGGAACGTCTTGAAGGTTTCGGTATCCACCTGACGCGACATATACGACAGTTCGCCGACGCCGATCGCCATAGTCAGCGACGAGTTCTTCACGAGGTTCATGTATTGCCCCGCGAGCGGTGGTGTCGCGATACGCAGCGCCTGCGGCAGGATCACATAGCGCAACGCCGTATAGCGGCCCATGCCGAGCGCGGCGGCCGCTTGCTCCTGCGCGTGGCTCACGCCGCGCAGGCCGGCACGGAATTCCTCACCGATGAACGCGCTCGTATAACACGTCAGGCCGATCCATCCCGCGAACAGTTCGAAGCTCGGCCATCGCAGAGTCAGCGGACCTGAACCGATTGCATGCGGCGTGTTGAGCCACGTCATCCAGTCGGACGGCAACAGTGCGGCCGCGCCGAAGTACCAGAACAGCAGTTGCACCAACAGCGGCGAGTTACGGAAGACGAACACATAAAGCGCGGCCATTCGTGCGATGGCGGCATGGCGCGCCGTACGCGCGACAGCCAGTATCAAACCGAGCAAGGTCGCACACAATGCAGCACACGCAGACAAGGCCAGCGTGATAACGAAGCCCTGTTCGAGCCACGCGAAGTACTTGGGTTCAAGCCAGTCGGCCATAACGAAAACGCAGAAAGCCCGCGCCTCGAATGAGCGAGGCGCGGGCAATGGAAGGATGAATCGGCGGCTTAGCTGCTCTTTTGCGGATCGCCGATCTTGTAGAGACGTGGCAAGGGCGCGGCGCTTTTCGGACCGAACCAGGCATCGTAGATCCGGGCGGCCTGACCGTCGGCCTCAAGCTTCGTCAGCGTGGCGTTGACGGCATCGAGCAGGCGCGTTTCGCCCTTCGGTACGCCCACGCCTTCATAGTCGTTGGAGATGGTGAAGGCGGGAATCTCGTAGTTGGCTTTGTCCGGCACGCGTGCCAGCAGCGCCACGAGCTTCGGTCCGTCCTGCGTGATCGCCTGTACGTTGCCCGTGCGCAAAGCGGCGAACGCGAACGGCGTATCGTCATAAGCGACGATGGTCGCGTTCGGAAACTTCGCACGTACCTGCTGCTCGTTGGTGGTGCCCTTGTCCGCGCCGATGCGCAGCGAGTTCAACTGATCCGGCGACTTCAGCACGCCCTTCTTTGCAATGAACTGCGTGCCGGATGCGAAGTACGGCGTGCTGAAATCGACTTCCTTCTTGCGCTCGTCGGTAATGGTGAAGTTGGCGAACACCAGATCGACCTTGCCCGACTTCAGAAACGCGATGCGATTGGCCGGATTGGTCGGCTGCACTTCGAGCTTCACGCCGAGACTTTTGGCGACCGCGTTCGCATAATCCACATCGAGGCCGACGATCTGATTGTTCTTCGGATCGACGAAGCCGAAAGGCGGGTTGCTGTCGAATGCGGCGACCCGCAATACGCCGGCTTTCTTGATGTCATCGAGACGGTCGGCGTGCGCCGCATTCGATGCCGTTGCAAGCAGCACGCTCAGCAATGCCGGAAGCATCACGCCCCAGGTTTTGATCCTCATATCGGTCCTTTTTGTATGTTGCCGGCACGCCGTCGAACGACGACCGCGCATGGCGAGAGCTGCACTTTATCGGTGCATCGAAGGCAAAGGAACGAAGATTTAGTCAGGTCGAAAGCGGAGAAGGAGATTTGGGAGGCGCGTTTGACGTGCCCCATTCGGGCCGCCAGGTTATGACCTCCATGAATATGCAATGCAGCAAATATTGGTTAGCAACCACGCAAGTGATCATTAAGCTCGGCGCTCAACCGCCGACCTTCGCGCGCCTGCGCCATCGATCATGCTGAAATCCGCCGAAAAGGCCGCTGACTGGCTTCTCTCCGGTCTGGAACTGCGCAGCACCTTGTTTCACGTCGGACAATATTGCGGTGTCTGGCGTGCTTCGACAGCGGGACATCAGCGCGCCAGTTTCCATCTGGTGCTGGAAGGTGCGTGCTGGCTACATCTTCCGGCCAGCTTCGGCCGGGCCGCCAGGAGCACGCGGCTCGTTGCGGGCGACGCCGTGTTTTTCATGCACGACACCGCGCATTGCCTCTCACCGGACGAACACGCGCCGGCCGATGACGCATTTGCCGTGCGCATCGGCGCAATGACGCCGCTCGGTGCAAATAGCGAGCCTGAAGCTGGTGTTGCATTGGCCTGCGGTTTCTTCGAGTTTCGCTCCGACCTGGGCGACGCCATCAGCGGATTGCTGCCCGAGCACATCATCGCACGCCATGACGATGTAAAACTCGCAGGCGCGCGCACCACCTTCGAGTTGATCCGCGCCGAAGCCGCGCGGGCGCAGGACGCGCCCTCACCGCTGATCAATCGGCTCACCGACGTCTTGTTCTTTTACGCACTGCGCGCCTTCGCCAGCAGCGACGATTTCGCGCCCGGGCTCTGGTCCGTGATGCGTCGCGCCGAGTTCGCCCCATTGGTCAATGCGATCATCGAGAAGCCGGGGGACGACTGGAACACGCACACGATGGCGGCGCTCTGCCATATGTCGCGGGCCCGCTTCTGCAAACAATTCGCCGAGGCATGCGGCCAGCCTCCGGCGCAATTTCTCGCCTTGCTGCGCATGAAAGTCGCGGCAGAGATGTTGCGCCACGGCGAGAGTACGTCGAACGCGGCGGAACACGTGGGCTACCAGTCCGAATCGGCATTTGCGCAAGCGTTCAAGCGCATCACGGGCTTGCAGCCGGGAGCATGCCGTCGCGCGCGCGGACGCGAACAGGCTGATGCGGCCGAGACGCGCGTGCATTGACCGGCGCGAGACGAATCCGCAGAAACACGAGACAGCTTCGCATTGCCCTCGCCGCCACGATCTTCAACAATGCGTTCATTGTGATCGCCCGTCCCGAGGATGCCATGTCCCGATTGCCGCTTCAAACCATCGATACCGCACCAGAAGCAAGCCGTCCGTTCCTGCAAAAATCACTGGCGGCAAACGGCTTTCTGCCGAATTTGGTTGCCTCGCTGGCCAACGCTCCGGTTGCGCTCGAAACCTATCTGACCGTCGGCGAAATCAATGGCCGCAGCGGCCTGACGCTGGCCGAACGTGAAGTCGTGCAGATCACGGCCGCAGCCATTCACGGCTGCGGGTTTTGCGTTGCGGGCCATACGGCGGTCGCCCTCAAGAAGGCGCAGTTGCCCGAAGCATTGGTCGACGAAATTCGTTCACAAGCTGAGCTTTCCGATCCGAAGCTCGACGCGGTCGCAAGCTTCACGCGTGAAGTGATCGCCACGCGCGGCGCCGTCTCCGACAAGGCCTTCGCCGCGTTCAAAGCAGCACGCTATACCTATGCCAGCGCACTCGAAGTCATCCTCGGCGTGAGCCTCGCCACGCTCTGCAACTTCGCCAACAATCTGGCGCGCAACGAGTTGAATCCGCAACTCGAGGCCTATCGCTGGGAACCGAAGGCGCAGACCGCATGAATTCGCTCGCTGCGTGGCTCGAGACGCATGCCGAAGCGCTCGACAGCGATCCTTCGCGCGCCTCCGAAGTGCTGCCGCAACTGGTGCGCGCGGGCGCAGCCGCAGTCGGCGTGCCGGAAACGCTGGGCGGTGCGGGCGGCACCATTGCGGATGCCATCGATATCGTCGCGGCAGTCGCGCAACGCTCGCTGACGGCGGCGTTCGTGTTGTGGGGGCATCGCACCTTCATCGAATATGTACAGCGCAGCGACAACGGCGTTCTGCGCGAACGCACGCTCGCGCCATTGCTCAAAGGCGAGATTGCGGGCGCGACTGGCTTGTCGAATGCGATGAAGTACTTGTCGAATATCGAAGCCTTGCAGATGCGCGCCACGCGCCGTGCCGAAGGCTTCACGCTCGACGGCAGCCTGCCGTGGATCACCAATCTGCGCCGCGAGGGTTTTATCGCCGCGGCCGCCTTCGAGCATGAAGACGGCACGCCGCCTTCCATCTTCGCCATTCCACACGATGCACCCGGCGTGCAACGCAGCGACGATCTCGATCTGATCGGGCTGCGTGCGAGCAACACGGCGGCTTTGCAAGTCAGTGAGGTGTCGCTCGATGCGAGCTATCGCCTCACTGCCGATGCGCGCAACTGGCTGTTACACGTGCGCCCCGCTTTCCTGGGCTTGCAGTGCGGCATGTCGATCGGATTGGCCAGGCGTGCCTTGCAGACCACGTCAGAAGCGAGCGCGGCGTCGCGTGATTCGATCCGCGCGGAAGTCGCGGAAGCCGAGGCAAAACTCGGCGAACAAAGCGCGCACCTCAGAACAGGCGTACTGGATGGCACGTTTCTCGAACGGCCCGCCGCGCTGTTCCAGTTGCGTATCGATCTCGCCGATACGGTCACCCGCGCCGTCTCGCTCGAAGTGCAGGCCAGCGGCGGACGCGGCTATCTGCGCGGCCAGACCGGTACGGCACGACGCGTGCGCGAGGCTTCGTTCATTCCGATCGTCACGCCCAGTCTCGTTCAGTTGAAAGCGCAACTGACGCAGCATCGTCCCGTGAGCGTGGCGTGAAGCCGGGCGCGCAGATCGTCGCGAATGGCGTGAGCTTGCGGTATCCGCACCGCAGCGTGCTCAATGGTGTCGACTTGTCGGTCGCGCCGGGTGAGATCGTTGCGCTGCTCGGTCCGAGCGGATGTGGCAAGTCTTCGTTGCTGCGGACCATCGCAGGACTTACGCGCGCCACGTCCGGAACCGTGCAGGTGGATGGTCAGGCGCTCGGCGGTCCGCGCTCGGATGTGGCGCTGGCGTTCCAGGACCCATGCCTGTTGCCGTGGCTCAGCGTCGAACGCAACGTCGCCTTCGGCCTGACCTTCAGGCGGCAACCGCATGTGGCGCGTGCGGATCGCAAGGAACGCGTGACGCGGGCGCTTGCCGCTGTCGGTCTCGAACATGCGCGTGCCCTGCTGCCCTCGCAGTTGTCCGGCGGCATGGCGCAGCGCGTGGCGCTGGCGCGCAATCTCGCCCGCGAACCGCGCGCCTTGCTGCTCGACGAACCCTTCGGCGCACTCGATGAAATCACCCGCGCCGACATGCAGCAGTTGCTGATCGATGTCATTCACCGCACGGGCGCATCCGCGCTGCTGGTCACACACGATATCGACGAAGCCTTGCTGGTCGCGGATCGAATCGTGTTGCTCGGCAGTCGCGGGACGCTCGCCGGGAACTGGCCGGTGGACTTGCCGCATCCCAGACAAACGCAGATTCGCTCGCTCGGCGAATTGCGCATTTCAATCCTTCAGGCACTGCAAAACTCGATGAAAGAGGCAGCCTGAATTCAGCGGGGAAACTGATTCGATGTGCCAACTACCGATGTCGCGCCGAGAGTGGCTCAAGCTCGCGTCGCTGTTCACCGTGACGGGTGCTGCGCCGCTGCTGCAATCCTTGAATGCACGCGCGGCGACCGAACCGGACGCGCCTGTGCGCATCGGCTACTTGCCGATCACGGATGCCGCGCCGTTACTGGTCGCGCACAACAACGGCTATTTCGACGCAGCCGGCATCAAGGCGGACAAGCCCACTCTGCTGCGAAGCTGGGCACAACTCGTAGAAGCGTTTCTGTCCGGGCAGGTCAACGTCGTCCACCTGCTCTCGCCGATGACGGTCTGGGCGCGATACGGCAGCAAAGCGCCCGCCAAGGTGGTCGCATGGAATCACGTCAACGGGTCGGCGCTCACGGTCGCGCCCGACGTGAATTCGCTCTCCGATCTTGGCGGCAAAACCGTTGCCGTGCCCTTCTGGTATTCGATCCACAACGTCGTCTTGCAGGACATGCTGCGCGCGCAGGGCCTGACGCCCGTGCTGAAACGTACCAGCGCGCCAGGTCCCAAGGAAGTGAATCTGATCGTGATGCCGCCGTCCGATATGCCGCCCGCGCTGGCATCGAAGCAAATCGCGGGTTATATCGTCGCCGAGCCGTTTAATGCTGCCGCCGAACAACTGAACGTCGGCAAGGTGCTGCGCTTTACCGGCGACGTGTGGCGCAATCACGCCTGCTGCGTGATCTTCATGCACGAACAGGATCTGACCCAGCGCGCCGCCTGGTCGCAGAAGGTCGTCGATGCCATCGTCAAGGCGCAATCGTGGACGCGCGCGCATCCCGAAGAGGCGGCCAGGCTTTTATCGAAGGAAGGCGCGAACCACTACACGCCGCATGCCGCGCCGCTGCTCGCGCGGGTGCTGGCGCCGCAGCCGAGCGAACAGGAGCGCTATCTCGGCGACGGCGCCATTCAGCATGCGGACTGGCATTCGAAACGCATCGATTTCCAGCCTTATCCGTATCCGAGTTATACCGAGGAACTGGTGCGACGCCTGAAGACTACGCAGGTGGATGGCTCGAACCCGTTCATTGCAGCGCTCGATCCTTCGCATGTCGCGAGCGATCTGGTCGATGACCGCTTCGTGAAAAAGAGCATCGAGGCCGTAGGCGGCATGGCGGCATTCGGCCAAAGCGCTGACTATTCGCGCAAGGAGATCATCGTTGTCTAGCGTGCTGGCTCGTGAAACGCCGGTTGCAGCGAAGCACGCGCCGCGTGGCAGCTTGCGCTGGCGCGCGGCCGTGCTCGGTGCAAGCGGGGTGGTTGTGACCGTCGCGCTTTGGTGGCTCGCGGTCACATTGCTCGCCGGCCACAACGCGATGGCGGCCCAGTTCGCGCCGGTCAAGGCGTGGCAGGCGCTGCCCGCGTTGATCAGTGAAGACCGCTTGTTCGAGCATATCCTCACCAGTCTGAAGCGTATTGCGGTGGGTCTGAGCTGGGCGATGTTGATCGGTGTGCCGCTTGGCTTTGCGATCGGACGAATTCGCTGGCTCGAACAGGCGTTGTCGCCGACCCTACAGTTCCTGCGCATGATTTCGCCACTTTCATGGATGCCGATTGCGGTGATGTCGCTGGGCGTCGGCGAACATGCCGTGTATTTTCTGCTGGCCTTCGCAGCGGTATGGCCGCTGGTGATGAGCACGTCGGCAGGCGTCGCCCATCTCGACCGGCGCTGGGTGCAGCTCGGCGAAAGCCTGGCTGCCACGCGCGCCGAAATGCTCTGGCACATCTATGTCCCCGGTATCGCCGCGCATGTGCTGACGGGCGTGCGGCTGGCGATCGGCATACTGTGGATCGTGCTGGTGCCGGCCGAAATGCTCGGCGTCAGCGCCGGGCTCGGCTACCTGATTCTCGATACGCGCGACCGTCTGGCGTACTCGGAACTCACGGCCGTCATCGTGGTGATCGGCGCGCTTGGGTTCCTGCTCGATTTGACTGCGCGCGCCGTGGCCGCAAGGCTGCGCGGCGATGCGTGAACCGGGTCGATCTTCATCATTTGCAATCAGACTGAAAAAAGACTATATTCAGTCCGAATGCAGCGAATTTTTGGAGTCGACATGCACATCGCCGATCACATCAAACCCATCAGTTATCTGAAAAGCGAGGCCGCGCAGATCGTCAAGGATCTGACGGATTCAGGCGAACCGCTGATCATCACGCAGAACGGCGAGGCCAGGCTCGTGGTTCAGGATGTCCGGAGCTACGAGGCCACGCAGCAGACCATCGCCCTGTTGAAAATACTGGCTATCGGTCAAAAGCACATCGATCAGGCGGAGCATGAAGACGGCGACACGTTTTTCTCGGAGCTTGACGAACTCGATCGTGAGCAAAAACTTCGCTGATGCAACGAGCACTTCTGAAGTACAGAATCCTTCCGACCGCTCGAATCGGCATCGATGAGGTACGCGCCTACGTCGTCCGGACCTTCGGATGGGAGTCGTGGCGTGAAACGTCGGCGCAGTTGCAAGAGACGATCGCAACCATCCGCCAGTTTCCCGAAAGTGGCCATGTGCCTGCCGAACTCGAAGCATTCGCGGACGGGCGTTACCGACAAGTCATCTCCGGCAAGAACAGAATCATCTACCAGGTGATCGACGGAACGCTCTACATCCACCTTGTCGCCGACAGCCGTCGGGATCTGCAAGGTCTCCTTCAACGAATCGCGCTTCGATTGATGTAGCGTCCGCAGCCTTTCAGGAAGACCGCGCCGGCCTGATGCGCGATCAGCCGCGCATAGGCACCTTTGCGCGCCGCGCGCGGCGGCGATCATATCGGCTGCCGCGCCGCCCCGGACTAAGGTCTGATGCGTCTCGCGGGGCAGTTCGCATCGGCTGCCTGCGGCGATGCGCCGGCACGCATCAACCTGCAATCCGCCTGAACGCCTGCGCCAGATCTTCGATCAAATCGCGCGGGTCTTCGAGTCCGATATGCAGACGCACCACCGGCGCGTCGCCGTGCGCATAGCTGTGAACCGCGAGTCGCGAGGCCGGAGCGATCAGCGCCAGACTCTCGAAACCGCCCCACGAAGCGCCGATGCCGAACAGTCGCAAGGCATCGACGAATGCGACGGCATCGGTTTGCCGCGCGCCACGCAGCGAAAAGGACACGAGTCCGTTCGCACCATGAAAGTCGCGCTTCCACAACGTGTGTCCCGGATCGCCGGGAAGCGCCGGATAAAAGACCCGTTCGACGACATCGCGAGCGTCGGCGAGATAATGCGCGACCTCGAGCGCGTGCCGCTGATGCTGAGCCAGCCGCACGGCAAGCGTACGCAGGCCGCGCAAGGCAAGCCAGGCATCGTCGGGGCTGACGAACAGACCAAGCGAATCATGTGTCTCGGCCAGCCGCCGGGCAATGGCGTTGTTGCGCACGGCCACCGCGCCCTGCATCAGATCCGAATGGCCGCCGACATATTTCGTGATCGCCTGAATCGAAATATCCGCGCCCAGTTCGAGCGGACGATATAACAAGCCCGCGCCCCACGTGTTGTCGGCCGCCAGCAGAGCGCCGTGCGCTCGCGCAAACGCCGCCAGTGCGGGAAGGTCGATCACCTCGTACAGAAACGACGACGGCGATTCCACATAGATCAGCCGCGTATTCGGACGCACCTTGTCGGCCGGCAGGCCCGCGCCGGCGCTGATGTACGAAAACGATACGCCAAGCCTGCTCAGCAGCGGCTCCACGCGTTCACGCACCGGTCCGTAGACGCTGTCCTGCACCAGCACATGATCCCCGGGCGAGAGCAGCGCGATGAAGGTCAGCGAAATCGCCGCGAGTCCTGACGGCGCAAGCAGCAGATGCTGCGCCACTTCGAGTTCACCCAGCGCCGCTTCGAGCGCGCGATGAGTCGCCGAGCCGTGACGTCCATAAGTCGCCACCGGTTCTCCGGCTTCGCGCCGGTGATGCAGCTCGGCACGCGTCGCGTCACGTTCGAAGCGCAATGTGCTGGCGCGCACCAGCGGTACATTCACCGGCGCCACGCCATCGACGAACGGCGGCGCGCCCGCATGCAGCAGACGCGTGTAGGTTCGATCGCGCGGCGCCGACATCAGCCCACCGCCTGCGTCGAGCGCTGCATATGACTGGCGTTGTAACGCACCACGCGGCCCGTGTCCGGTTCGAATCCCAAACGTCCCGTCAGCGTTTCGAGAGGCCGGCCATACAGATGAAAATGCAGCGTCGGTGTAGCGCCATCCACATGGATGCTGTGAATGTCTTCCGGCAGAAATGCGATCGGCGTACCCGGACGCACGGCGACCTCACGATCCAGTTCGAGCCGCGCACGGTCCGGATCGGTCTGATCGTCCACCCGGCGATAGACGCGATTCAGCTCTTCCCCATGCACGGCGACGATCACCGCCCACGTGTCGTGGTTATGCGGAATCGTCGTCTTGCCGGGCAGAAGCGAGTTCAGATAGAGCGCGAAACCGTCTTCGCCCGGATTGAGCCGATAGCGCACCGACGTATCGCCACTGTCCGGCTGCGGCGGCGGGAAGTCGGCGGTATCGAAGAGGTCCTGGCTCGTAGCCAGCACGGAAAGCCGCTCGCTCAGCCGCCTGAGCGCTGCGCGTGTCACGCCCTCTTCTGCAACGATACCGCGCGCATCGTCCAGCAACGCCTGCACGCTTTCATTGCGCTTCTTTGTGATTAGTTCGTTATGCTCGGTAGTCATGGGGGATCGGGGAGATTATCAAACAGGGGTTAGCGATGCATAGCTTCGCTTCTCGCCTCTTGCGCGCTGCAGAAAGAGGCGCGTTCGCTCGTTGACCGGATTGCCGAACATGCGCTCGGCCGTTCCGTGTTCGACGATGGCGCCCTGCTCCGTAAAGAACACTTCGTCGCTGATTTCCGCGGCGAAGGCCATTTCATGTGTGACGAGCACACAGGTCTGCCCTTCCTCCGCAAGTTCGCCGATCACGTTGAGCACTTCGCCTACGGTTTCGGGATCGAGCGCGGACGTCACTTCGTCGAACAGAATCAGGTCCGGCCGCATGGCAAGCGTGCGCGCGATCGCAACGCGCTGTTGCTGACCGCCCGACAGCGCACCGGGATAGGCGCGCGCCTTGTCGGCCAGCCGAACCTTGGCGAGCAGAGCATGCGCTTCGCTTTCGGCCTGCGCACGGCTCTTGCCAAGCACGCGGCGCGGTGCAATGGTCAGGTTGTCGAGCACGCTCAGGTGCGGAAACAGGTTGTATTGCTGGAATACGAAACCAACACGCTTGCGCAATGCAGTTCGCTCTGCCTCGCTTTGCTGTGCGACCACCTCGGTTCCATCGATATGAATCGTGCCGCGTTGCGGCTTCACCAGCCCGTTGATGCAGCGCAGGATCGTCGACTTGCCCGAGCCGGAAGGCCCGATGATCGATACGGCCTGCCCGCGCTTCACGTCCAGATCGATACCGTTCAGCACCGTCACGCCGTCATACGCCAGATGCAGATCGCGGATCGACAGCAAGACGCCTGGCACATGCAGATCGGGCGCCTGCCGCGCTTCGATATCCGGGACGACAACGGCGCTATTCATGCGGCCTCCTGAATCGGCATAGTGTTCGGTAATGCGTCCGGGCGAGATACCTTCGCACGATAAAACCCGCCTCAGACCAGCCTTTGATTTTATGAAGCGTCCCGGCGCACGCTAAACAACGATTGCGCACATGCATATCGCAAACCGTGCGATGTGCCCTTGTCATTGCCGGTGATTTGCTTAGCAGATTCGTTTCGTTTCCGATGCCAGGCGATCTCGCTATCGTTCGATGCTGCCCTCGTTCGCCAAAACCGTGCGAGGCCCGTATCTCGTTCATCCGACCTGCATGATTACGACCCTATACAAAAACTGCATCCGCACGCGTCCGTTGCTTCGGTTTCCTGCGCTGATCGCCGCCCTGCTGGCAACGCTCAGCGGTCCGGCCTGCGCGGACGCCACGCTTGACCGAATCGCCTCGCGTCATGAGATCGACGTGGGTGTGATGATCGCCGGCAGTCCGTTCGGATCGCTCGATCCTCAAACGCAGCAGCCGCGCGGCATCAATGTCGATCTGGCCAACGACATCGGCAAACGGCTCGGCGTGAAGGTGAATTTAGTTTCGGTCCAACCATCGACGCGCGTACAGTTCCTTCAACAGGGCAAGGTCGATATCCTGATCGCGAATATGGAATACAACGCGCAGCGCGCGGAGATCCTGGATTACGTGCCTACGCCTTACTATCGCGTCGGCGGTACCGCCATCACCGCCAACAACAGCGGTATCACGCGCTGGGAAGATCTGCGCGGCAAGCCGGTTTGCATATCGCAGGGGAGCAGTTATATCCGTCCGGTGGTCGAGCAATACGGCGCGGTGCCGCGCGCGTTTCCGGGTGCATCGCAGTCCTTGCTGGCGCTGCGCGGCGGAAGTTGCGTCGCTGCCGTACACGATGCTGCGCCGCTTCTTTATCCCTTGCAGCAGCATGATCCCGAATGGCGGGACTATCGGACGCTGCAACCGGAGCTGATTCCGGCATCGTCGGTGATCTGGGTGCGTCAGGGCGAAAAGGATACGGTCGCGAAACTCAATGGCATTGTCGAGGACTGGCATCGCAGCGGCTTTCTGATTGCTGCCGAAGCCAAAGCGGGCTTGCCGCCCTCTCATGCGCTGGTCGAATGGCACGCGAATCTGCCCAAGGGTCCGTGAGATGAATGGATCGCTACATGCGCTGCTGAATACGGCGGCACATCACGGTCTGGACTTCCGCTTCCTGCTCGATGCCTATGACCGCGACCCTTTTCTGCATGGTCTGGCCGTGAGCATCGAAATCATCGTTGCGACGATGCTCGGAAGCGCCGTTGCCGGGATCGCGCTGCTACTGGCTTCACGCAGCCGCCACGCATGGATGGCGGCAAGTGCACGCGCATTCATCGAACTGACGCGTTGTACGCCGACCGTGGTGCAGCTTTACTGCGCGTTTCTCGTGGTGAACATGCTGATCACGCAGTGGCTGCAGCAGCACCACGCCGAGAACCCGTTCCGACCGATGTTCTGGGTCGTACTGGTGCTATCGCTGCATCAGGGCGCGTTTCATGCCGAAGCATTGCGGGCCGGGTTCGACGCAGTGCCTGCGCAGACAATCGAGGGCGCCGAGTCCCTCGGACTGGACAGGCGCACGCGTTTCTGGCGCATCGAAATGCCGCTGGCGCTGCGCACCGCACTGCCTACGCTGATCAATAACGCGGTGGAACTGGTCAAGGCTTCGTCGCTCGCCTCGGCCATCGCGGTCGGCGACATCACGTATCAATCGATCATGATCTGGACGCAGCGCGATAACGTACTCGCGCTGATGCTGCTGATCCTGCTGTTCTACGGTGCATTGACGTTGCTGGTCAGCCGCACGGGGCGCTGGCTCGAACACCGACTCTGGATTCCCGGCTATGGCACTTGATACCTTTGCGGCGCGGCGTACCGCTGAATCCCGCGCGGCTTCGAAACTATCGAACCGGATCCGCGCGGGCTCGGGCTTCGCATCCGGACCCGCTGCGATCCTCGGCGTACTCGTGTTCGGCGGATTGCTCTGGGCGGTAGCGCCCGAGTCCGGCTCGCGGATCGACACGCTGCGCCGGTTGATCGAATGGGCGCCGGCGCTGGCGCGCGGTTTCGCATTGAACGTTCTGATCAGCCTCGGCGCCGTGGCGATCGGCACCGCCATAGGCGTGATCGTCGGCGCGCTGGCCTTGTCGCACTCCGTCGCAGGCCGTCTGGCGCGTGGGTTGATTCAGGTCTTCCGCAACGCGCCCTGGCTGGTGCTCATCTACTTCACCACCTATGTCTTCCCATTCGAATTCAACCTGTTCGGCAAGATCCTGCCGTTTCCCGACTGGCTCAAAGTGACGCTTGCACTGGCCTTGCCCGCGAGCGCGAATATTGCCGAAATCTTTCGCGGAGCCATCGCCTCCACACCGAGCACCCAGTGGGACGCCGCCCGATCGCTCGCATTTTCGAGGCGCCAGGTTCTGGTTCTGATCGTGCTGCCTCAATGCGTGCGCCGCATGTTGCCGCCGTGGACCAATGTCTACGCCATCATCACGATGGGAACGGCCCTGTCCTCGCTGGTCGGCATTCATGACCTGATCGACACGGCACAGATCGCCAGCAGCACCGTGGCGCGATCGAGCTTCACGGTGCTGACTTATGTCGCGACGCTGGTGATCTTCTTCGCCTATTGCTATCCGGTATCGCGTCTGACGCGCTGGCTCGAACGGCGCGTCAGCATCGCGTGACGTTTCAGCTCAGCACCGCATCCCGGGTCGTGATCTTGCGAGGAATCAGCTTCAGGTCGAAGAACGTATCCGCGATGCGTTGCTGCTCGGCGAGAACGGGCGCATCGATCGGCTTGTAGATGTGTTCGTAGTGCTGCAAGCCGGCCTGGATGGTAGCGGCATCAAGCCCCTGGATGGGCGAGAGTTGCGCGGCGGCGGCCGCCACGTTCTGGCGCACCCACTGCCCTTCCTTGCCTAGCTCTTCCATGGTGATGCCGATCACGTCTTTGCGCTTCTGCGCGAATTCGCGCTGGCTGAGAAAGAACTGGTGATGACTGGCGACGCCATGCGCATCCGCCAGCAACCGTGCATTGCCTTGCGACTGCGCGGCCGAGAGGAACGGGTCCCAGATCGCCCATGCATCGATCGCCTGGCGTTCGAGCGCGGCGCGCGCGTCGGCGGGCGCGAGGAACGTCGGCTGAATGTCGGTGTAATCGAGGCCGTGCTTGCGCAGCAGCGCGACGATAAACCAGTGAACGTCCGAACCCTTGTTGAAGGCAACTTTCTTGCCCTTGAGATCGGCGACCGTCTTGATCGGCGAGTCCTTGGCGACGACCACGCCTTCGGCATGCGGCGTCGGCACTTCGTAGGCGGTGTAGACAAAGTCAGCGCCCGCGGCTTGCGCGAACACAGGCGGCGCTTCGCCGACATACCCGAAGTCGATCGCGCCGACGTTCAGCCCTTCGAGCAACTGCGGTCCGGCAGGAAACTCGGTCCAGGTGACCTTCACCCCGAGGGGTGCAAGCTTCTTGTCCAGCGTACCCTTGGCCTTGAGCAGCACGAGCGTGCTGGCCGCCTTTTGATAGCCGATCCGAAACTGCCCGTCTTCGTATTTGGCCCAGGACGGCAAGGCGAATCCCGCCAGTGCGGCAGGAACGGTGGCGAGGAAGGTTCGGCGGCCTTTCGAGGTCAGGCGATTCATGTTCATGCGTCCGGGAAGAGTGTTCTGAAGAATGCGCCTGCGCGGACAAAGCGCCGGGCGGCGCGGCGAGCCATGCTATCTCGCGCGGTCGAATCGGCTAAATGATGTATGGAGCTAAGCAAAGCACGCGCTGTCGCATATGCGGCGTCGTCGGAGACGCTTGCGGGATGGGCCGGCATCAGCGGCAAGGCGTGTGGATCGCCTGCAGATCCGGAAAACATCCTTTTTTGAGGCTATGGTCCAGCCGCCGCCTTGCCTCGGTGATCCGATGGAGCGGGGTCGTGGCAAGCTGGGTATCGTGCGCGCACAGGATTGCCTCGATCGACTTGCATCGAAGATCGTCGATGTGCCAGGCGTCGGGTGCGACCGGCTCTCTGATGAAGGCCTTGAGAATCGCTTCGGCCGCAAGATAGGTTTCGACCGGCGGCTCGAACCGGTTCGGATCGCAGATGAAATAGGTCAGATACAAGGTCTTGATCAGTTCGCTGATATGTTCGGCGCTGCCATATCCGTTGCGCATCGCCAGCAGCGCCAGATGGTTTCTCAACGAGACGGTTCGCACAGTCGCGGCTGACAACGGAAGCAACTGAGTTCGAGTCGGCGGCGGGCGCTTGGCCGCGTTCGTTCTTCCGGGCTTATTCGACATGACGCTAAGCTCCACGGGATGCAATCTGTCCGGCATGCGGATGCGGCAAACATTACGGTAGTGCATTGAATCATTCAGCGGGCGCGCGCCTTGCTGAGTCGTCTCCCACACTCTTTCCACTACGGCGGAGAAACCTCATGTCGGATCACGTGTACAAGCAGATCGAGCTAACCGGTTCATCGCCTGTTTCGAGCGATGACGCGGTGCGCGTCGCATTGAACAAGGCCTCGAAAACGCTGCGAAATATTCACTGGTTCCAGGTAACCGAGACACGCGGTTTGGTCGAAAATAACACTGTCGCACATTGGCAGGTCACATTGAAGGTCGGATTTCGTATTGATGATTGAACGGTCTGGGCGGCGCACAAAACAACGCGTCGTCTCGGTCTATATTCAGTAACCCGAATGAGTTTCCGAGCTGATCGAGGAACTTGTTCAGGCTGGCACAACGACCGTTTTCCTGGCTTCCCCGTTTCCCGCACTCACCCCCCATCAACACTCTTATCTACAATGTCGGGACCGGGCGCCTGATCGACGTATCCGACGCGCCGTCCGGCGTAAGCCACTATGGCGTCGACACCCATTCAGTCACCGCGAGACCTGTCACGGTTTTGTTCGGGGCTGCGTCAGGTCTTCCCTAAAGACAATGAAATGAAGAGAAGATCCACGGTCATATGCGAGCGCGACGGATATGTTCTGCTGGTGGCAAGAGAAGCGGGCCGCTGGTCCTTTCCGGGCGGGCGGCAAAAGGCCGGCGAAGACGCGGCGGACACCGCACGGCGCGAACTGCTCGAGGAAACCCGCCTCGTCGCAACCCAGATGCGCTATGCCTTCCAATTCCGCGGAATGCGCACGGGCCATTTTGTCTTTATCGCGCAGGTCGACGGCGGGGCCGAAGCGGTACCATCGAACGAGATCGCCCGCTGTCAATGGATGCGGCTCGGTGAACTGCTCCGCGTCCAGGCCAGCATTCCGACCAAGGGCATTGCAGAAATATTCCTCAAGCAGGCACGCAGCACGCGGGTTACATCCCTGCAAGAGGCCATTGGTTCGATGGCTAGCTGAGCCGTGCATCAACGCAGATAAGCGTCATTTGCGTGCGAGATGCTTTCTCTCGCGCAACCATTCCCGCCCCGCGTACACCACGGAAAATACCCCGATAAGCAACGCCGCGACGGCCAGCGATTCATCATCGGGGTCGGGCACGATCAGTGATCCGCGTCACCATAATGCGGCGGTCACGGTCATCAAAAGACCGAACGCGACACCCCATGCGGGACCGGCTTTCGCGGCGCTTTTTCCGTCACTCATGATCGCTTGCCGTCGACTGCGCGGATGTCGAATGCACCGCCGGTCTGCCGCGCATCGGTGGTCACGCGGCCTTTGCCTGGCAGCAGCGGAAACACCAGTTCGGCAAAGCGATACGCTTCCTCCAGATGAGGATAGCCCCACAGCACGAAGCTATCCGCGCCCGCTCCCACGTACTCCTGCAAACGTGCCGCGACGGTTTGCGCATCACCTACCAGCGCCGTGCCCGCTCCTCCGCGTACCAGTCCGACACCCGCCCACAGATTCGGGCTGATCTCCAGCCGATCGCGCCGGCCGCCGTGCAATTCGGCCATGCGTCGCTGGCCGACCGAATCCATGCGGGCGAAATTCTGCTGCGAACGCGCGATGTCTTCATCGGACAGGCGACTGATCAGGGAATCCGCCGCGGCCCACGCTTCCTCGTTGGTTTCGCGCACGATCACATGGAGGCGCACGCCGAAGCGCAGTTGCCGTCCGCGACGCGCGGCGCGTTCGCGCACGTCGGCGAATTTTTCGGCGACTGCGGCAGGCGGCTCACCCCATGTCAGATAAGTGTCGACATGTTCGGCCGCGATTTCGTGTGCCGCTTCCGACGATCCGCCGAAATACAGTGGCGGATAGGGCTTCTGCACGGGCTCATGGAAATTCCTGGCGCCGCGCACGCGCACATGTTTGCCGTCGAAGTCGATCGACTCGCCCGAGAACAGCTTGCGCCACACGCCGAGAAATTCGTCGGCATATTCGTAGCGCTGTTCGTGATCCAGAAAAAAACGCCGTCGGCGGCGAGTTCCGTCGCATCGCCGCCGGGCACGACATTGAGCAGCAGGCAGCCGCCCAGCGCTTCGTCCAGCGTGGCCGCCTGACGCGCCGATGCGGTGACATTGCCAAGCGACGTGCGCAGCGCAACCAGCAGCTTGATCCGTCGCGTAACGGCGACGAGACTGGCGGCCGTCACCCACGGATCGAGACAGCTGCTGCCAGTGGGAATCAGCAGACCGTCGTAACCGAGTTCGTCTGCGGCGACCGCGACCTGACGCATATACGCATTGGTCGGCGCGCGGCCGAAATCGGACACGCCGAGATAGCGGGTATCGCCCGAGGTCGGCAGAAACCAGAATATGTCGACACTCATTTTGCACTCCAGAACAGCGTGTGACGGGCCATGATAGCGTCGTGAGGTCGCCCGTTTGGGCAAATGGTACCTGCAATTATGCGTTCCGCAATACGGGCGCTTCTTCGCACCGTGAGCGATTTGGATATAAAAATTGATTCGTTGAATACGACGATCAGACAGCCAACAATCACGCTCTCGCCAACGCGGAACCGGCTGGCATCGGCAGCCCGATCGTCCCGCGCACAGCCCCCTGGAATTACCCTTCTGACCTGCGCGAACGTTCGCGCGTGCTTCCCCTTTTTTCTTCCATCACTTTCAGGGCGCGCAGGCGCTTCGCCAGATGAGCAATGTCTTTACGCTGGAGCATGTGAGCAAAACCTTCAGCAGGGCCGGCGAGTCCATCCACGCACTCGACGACGTTTCGCTCGACATTCCTGCCGGCTCGTTCTACGGAATCGTCGGCACCTCGGGCGCTGGAAAGAGCACGCTGTTGCGCCTGCTCAACCTGCACGACAAGCCCACCGCCGGTTCGATCCGATTCCACGACACGGCGCTCGCGGATTTGCAAGGACCCGCGCTGCGCGCCTATCTCAGCAAGGTGGCGACGGTATTCCAGCACTTCAATCTCTTTCACGGCAAGACCGTGGCCGAGAATATCGAACTGCCGCTCGCGGTGCGCGGCGTGTCGCGTGCAATACGCCGCAGCAAGGCAGCGGAACTAATCGAGCTGGTCGGCCTGCAAGGCAAGGAGCGCGCCTATCCGTCACAGTTGTCGGGCGGACAGACGCAGCGCGTGGGTATTGCGCGGGCGCTCGTCGCTGACGCCGAAGTCCTGCTCTGCGACGAAGCCACCAGCGCCCTCGATTCCGATACGACCATGGTCGTCCTCGATCTGTTGCTGAGACTCAAACGCCAGTTGAATCTGACCATCGTGCTCATCACGCATTCGTGGCATGTGGTCCGTTACGCCGCCGATATCGTCACGCTCGTGCAAAAGGGCCGCGCTGTCGAAACCGGCGCCGTGCGCGATCTGCTGCACGACGCGGACTCGTGGCTGGGACGTCAATACTGCCCGCGCCGGATCTGGGCCCGGCACCCTCGAATGGTTGGATTCGCTACGAACTGATCCTCGCGGACGTAAGAGAACAAAGCACTTTTCTCCGATGTCGCGCGTCGCCTGGATGTGACCGCCTCGGTCGTATCGGGCAGTGTCGAGCGACTCGGCGGAACGGAAGCCGCACGTTTCAAGGTGGATTTCGATCTGCGCGACAAACAGCCGACCATCCGCGATACGCTTTCCTCGATGCTGCGTGAAAAGAGCATCGTGCTCGGCAAGGTGGCATGATGGTCCGCGACTGGAAACAATACATTCCCGATTTCTGGGTCGCACTCGGGCAGACGCTTTACATGGCCACGCTCTCCGGCGTGCTGGTCATCTCGCTCGGTATTGCGATCGGCCTGCTGCTGTATCTCAGCGCGCCCGACTCCTGGAAGCCGCGCCCGGTGCTTTATCAGGTGGTCAACACCATCGTCAATGTAGGCCGGTCGATTCCATTCATCATCATGATCGTCATTCTCATACCCGTGACGCGGATGGTGATCGGTACGCCGCTCGGCCCGGTCGCCGCGCTGTTTCCGCTCACGGTGGGCTTCACGCCGTTTTGCTCGCGACTGATCGAATCCAACTTGCGCGAACTGGATCAGGGGCGCATCGAAGCGGCGCGCGTCATCGGCGTGACCACGCGCCAGTTCATTTTCCGCATTCTGCTGCCTGAGTCGCTGTCGGGGATCATCGCCTCGGCAACCATCATTCTGGTCGGTCTGGTCGAAGGCACAGCGGTTGCCGGTGCGATCGGCGCGGGTGGCGTAGGAGATTTTCGCCCTCACCTATGGTTATCAGCGCGGGTTCACCCAGCTGATCCTGATCGCCGTGGTGTCGATGGTTCTGATCGTCAAGGTCATTCAGATCACAGGCGATGTGTGGATCAGACTCAGACGGCACAAACGTTGATACGACTTTTACCAGTACTCCCAAGGAAATCACCATGTTCCAGCGCGCCGTATCCGGCCAATCCATTGTTGCTGCCGTCGCCTTGTCTTTCAGCTGTGCATTCACCGCGGTTGCGCCGACGGCGGCTCGCGCAGCCGCTGTCTCCGGCGAGCCGCTCAAAGTCTACGTCACCCCCACGCCGCAAGGCGACGTGCTGCGCTACGTGCAGAAACTCGCCGATCAGGACGGCAGCGGCCTCAAGCTCAAGGTGATCGAGAGCAGTCAGGGACTCGACTCGAATCAGTTGCTGTTCAAGGGCGACGTGGATGCCAATCTCATTCAACACCGGCCTTATTTCAATTCGTGGATCGCCGTGCACCCTTAAGCCAAAGGTCAGATCGTGAATGTGGCGACAGTGCTGATCAACGTCTTCGGGCTGTATTCGTCCAAATATCGCTCGGTAAAGGATATTCCGGATGGCGCTTCGCTGCTGGTGCCCAATGAACGGACCAACCTGCCGCGCGCGCTCTTCATTTTGCAGAACGACGGTCTCATCAAGCTCAGTTACCCGAAGTCCGATGGCTCGTCTTCGGCGGTAGCCATCGACGAAAAGAATATCGTCGCCAACCCGAAGCATCTGAAATTCATTCCGACCGAAACGCAATTGCGCGCCAAGTCCTTGCCGGATGTTCAGGCCTCGTTCATCAATGGCGATATCGCGCTGACCAACGACGTCGATCCGTCGACGGCGCTGTCGATCGAAGACAAGCAGAATAATCCGTATGCCAACGTGCTGACGACGCGCCGCGAACTGGTCAAGGACCCGCGCATTCAACTGCTGATCAACTACCTGACCGGTCACAAGGTCGCGCGTTTCATCAACGACAATTACAAGGGCTTCGTCGCGCCCGTGCAGGCGCGACTGGTTCAGCAGTGAGCATGAAGGCGTGCGGGGCGGTCAGAAAAACAGTAGCGTGCGCAGTTCGATACTGCGGCGCGGCCGCGCATCCGGCGGCGAGGAAGGATCGTCGAAGGCCGTGTGCGCGGTGAAACGCGCCACGCCGTCGCCGGCCGAATCGTAGATCTTGATCAGGATGGCTTCATCGGGCGACATCTGCGGGAAGTAGTACCAGCGATGCTGCGCGTTGTGAACGAAGGCGTAGGTCTCGCCCGTCATGGTCGGATAGATGAAGTCCTGCGCGACCGCATCGCGCGCATCGATGCTGCGCGAATCGCACAGAGCGAGCGGCGAAGATTCCACCGGCTCGCCGATCGGACGCCAGAGATTGACGATGGCGAAGCGCCCGCGCAAGAGCTGGGCGGCTTCATCGGCGGGCAGATGATCGCGCACGCGGCGCGGACCGGAAACGAAGGTCTGGTCGTTGTGAATCAGATGCACCGGCTCCTTTACGCCGCCGGAGCGTGACGCGCTGTCATCGCGCAAAGTGTGGTCAAAGATGACCACGCGGTTCGCACCGGTCCACTGTATGAGCAGCCGTTCAGATTGCGCGTAGTAGGCCGAACGAATCGACGCCTCATCCGAATAGTCGCTTACGGCGCTTCGCTCGCGATGCAGTTCGAAGCCGTTCCGGTCCAGCGATAGGCCGGCCGGCGGCGGACGCAGGCGCGCATTCGCAATCTTTACCGCATGCGTACGATATTCCCCGGTGCGGCGCGGCACACCCGGCGGCGGTTCGTAGGCGTACGAACTCGGCTTGACGCCGGTAGGCACCAGATAATTCAGACTGGCCTCGACTTCCGTCAACTGCTCAACCGGCCGCTCGATGATGACGTCGCTCATTGCGTGACTCCGCGCGGGCAACCCGCTTTTTCCTGTGAAAAGATCGGCAGGCCCTCAATGCCGCGGCGTTTCGAAGCCATCGACCGTGTGACCGATATCGAAATAGCCTGCGCGTGCATAGACGGCGATATCGGCAAGCTGCTCGGCGCGGGTAACACGATCCGTAACGCGATCGCGCCCGGCGTTCCCGGCATGCGCGTCGGGTGCCGGCGTGCGGCGAGCCGGATGCGATACCACCCGCCAGCATTGCGTAAGAAAATGGGACATGCTCGCCTCCCGCGTGACCTGATCATTCAATCTAGGCCGCTGGAAACGGTCCCACAACCAAGCGATTCTGCAATGCATTGCACGACATCATGGATGTGCGGATGCCGCCCGCCGCTCAAACGACGCACAGCGATCGCGCGGCATCACCAGCACGTCGTGCAGCAGGCACAGACGGCTTTCACCTACGCTCGCGCCGTATGCCGAACCGAACGACGCCAGCCCCGCAATCCGCCGCTCCAGCAAGGCGCGGTCATCGGCACGATGCACACAGGATGCGCACGTGGCCGGCGAGGCGGCGTCGCAGGCGCTCATTGACCGAGCGCCGCCCAATACGGCGCAAACACGTGGACCGACAGCAGATAGCCGATCACGACATTGACCACGACGCCTGCCGTGAAGGCCACCAGCGGCTTGCCGCCCGCACCGGCAAGCAAGGAAAATCGCGTGGTCAGTCCGATGCTCAGAAAGCAGAAGGTGAAGGCCCATGTGCGCAGCGCAACGATAGGCGCCACGAACGCGGGTGTCACGACGCTGCGATAGTCGGCCAGCGAATAATGCGAGGCGACCCACGTGACGCTCGCCGAGGCAATCACGAAGCCGATGACGAACTTGGGAAAGCGGCTCCATATCTCGCCTGCGTGCGGCCTGGCTTGCACGCCATCGGCGGCGTCCCGCTCCCATCGCGTGGTCGCGATGATCGCCAGCACGAAGGCCCAGATACCGATCCAGATATCGCGTCCGACCACCTTCATCAACACGAACGCCTGCAACGATGCTTCCGGCGCACCGGCGACTGCGCCGGCTGCGTGCCGCGCGTAATCGCCGTATGCCTGTGCGGCGGCGATCCCTGCCGCATCCGCGAATTCCGACGTCCCGATCCACGCGCCCGCGATACCGGTCGGCAGACCGAGCACGCGCGACACGGCGGGCAGCGCAAACACCATCACGATTGCCCAGATCACCACCAGCGTAATCGCCACCGACGCTTGCTCGCGCCGCGCCCGCACGGCGCCGGCAATCGCAATCGCCGCAGATACGCCGCACACCGCGCCACCCACGCCCAGCACGGCGGCAAAACGCTTGTCGATCGACAAGGCGCGCGCCACGCCGTAAATCACGAAGAACGTCACCAGCGAAACGATGGTCGCCTGCCCGATCGCAACCGGTCCCGCCCACACGATCAGTGTCAGCGGCAGCGTTGCGCCCAGCAGGACGATGCCCACCTTGATATAGAACTCGACGCGCAGGGCCGGTGCGAGCCAGGCCGGCAGCGTGAACAGATTCGACACCACCAGTCCGAGCGCCAGCGCAATCAGCGGCGGCTCCAGGTTATAGGTGCTCGCCTGAGCCCATGCGCCTGCGGCGAAAATAATCGCCGAGGCGACGAACACCACGAAAAAACCCGCCAGAAAGCGACCCACGGGCAATCCCAGCGCACCGATCGCTAACGAGAACGCGGCGGCAAATACGACGAAAAGCGCGATATACCCGTTCGCATGACTCGCGAGGTCGCCCGTGAGCTGAGTCACGCTCGACCATTTCGCAGGCGCGACCGCCAGCCACTTGATGCTGCTGCCCGCAGCGAACGACGCGTAGGCCACCACGATCGCCAGCAGCCCGATGCCGACGGCCCACCAGTCCTCGGTGCCGATGGGCTGCCGCGCTTCGGTGAGCGGAGCATCGCCCGCATCGCCGGTGATGGATCGGTTGCTCATTGTTTTCCCCTCGTGCGTTGTCTAGACGTCTCAGTATGAAATCGTCGCAAGAACGGGGGAAATGACTTTTTTGTCTTTGTTTATAGCCGCGAGTCAGACAAGGATTTCGCCTGATTGCATTCCAGCATCATGGGCATGCGTCAGTTCGCGGGTTTGGAAAATCCCGCGAAACGCTCGTCGATCACCCGTTTGAATTCCTCCGAACGATAGGCATTGGCGATGTCCTTCACATACGGCTTGTTCAGGTCTGCCGTACGCACGGCGACAAGGTTCAGGTAGTACGGCGGGATCTTTTCGAGCAGCAGCGCGTCTGGAAGCTTCAATCCCGCCGCCAGCGCGAAGTTGCCGTTGACGAAGGCGTAATCCACATCGTCCAGCGAACGCGGTAACTGGGCGGCTTCCAGCGGAACGAGCCTGATTTTGTGAGGATTGCTGGCGATATCGCGCTCCGACGACTTCACCGGATCGACGCCGGGCTTCAGCGTCACCCAGCCGAGTTGCTGCAACAGAATGATGGCGCGCGCCTGGTTGGTGACGTCGTTGGGCAAGGACACCGTGGCACCCTCCTTCAGTTCGTTCAGGCTTTTGTGCTTGTGGCTGTACAAGCCGATTGGTGCGGTCGGCACCTTCACGAGCTCGGACAGCGCCAGCTTGTGATCCGCGGAAAATTTCTTCAGATACACCTCGTGCTGAAAGGCGTTGGCATCGAGCGCGCCATCCGCGAGCGCGAGATTCGGCTGCACATAGTCGCTGAATTCGACGATGCTCACCTTGTAGCCTTCTTTCTCGAGCTGCGGCTTGATTCCATAGCGGATCTGATCCGAATACGGGCCCGCCGTGGCGCCGAAACGAATCTCCGGTTTGCTCGGATCGGCGGCATGCGCGTGGGCGATGAAACATGCGCTCAGCAAAAGGGCCAGCAAGGCATTCGATTTCTTCATAAGGTTCTCCTCTGCGCTTCGCTCTTGGGTCGCGACGCATTCGTTGTCGATGTGGCGCACAAGCTTACAAACCCGTGGCGAAAAGCCAAACCAAGGAATCAATCTATCAATTTGCGGATTGCTTATGGATGAGCCGCGGCAGGATCTGAAACAACGTCTTCGCTTATGACGCCGGCAGCTTTTCAAACGTCGATTCCTTGGTTCCCGGCGTCTTATGGCGAAGGTAGATTCAAGAGTTGATCCGCGTTCGCGGCATTTCGTTTTCTCCGGAGATCCCACCGATGAAGCTGTCCTGGTCTCGCGTGCTGCGCCACGCGGCCCTGCTGATGATGTCGCTTACCAGCCTGGTTGCGCTTCAAGCACGCGCCACGACGACGGCCGCGCCTGCAGAAATTCGCGTCGACTACGCGTATTACTCACCGGAGAGTCTCGTCATCAAACATTTCGGCTGGCTCGAAGAAGAGTTCAAGCCGGATCAGACGTCGATACGCTGGGTATTGAGCCTCGGTTCGAATCGGGCGCTCGAATATCTGAATAGCGGCGCGGTGGATTTCGGCTCTACTGCCGGGCTCGCCGCCGTACTCGGCCGCGCCAACGGCAATCCGATCCGCACGGTCTACGTGTTCTCGCGTCCCGAGTGGACCGCGCTGGTCGTGAGCAAGGATTCGCCGATCCATTCCTTGGCCGATCTCAAGGGCAAGAAGATTGCCGCCACGCGCGGCACCGATCCGTTTCTCTTCACGCTTCGGGCGCTGAAGACGGCCGGTCTCTCGCGCGACGATGTGGAGATCGTCAACCTCCAGCATCCCGATGGCCGTGTCGCTCTGGTGAAAGGACAAGTGGACGCCTGGGCCGGACTCGATCCTCACATGGCGCGGCTCAGGTCGATGACGGCGCGCGTCTGCTGTATCGCAATGTCGGCTTCAACACGTATGGATTCCTGAACGTACGCGAGGCTTTTGCGAATCAGTATCCGCAAGCGGTGGGACGTGTACTGAAGGTGTATGAGAAGGCCCGCGTCTGGATCGTCGCGCATCCGGATGACACGGCGAAGATTCTTGCCGATGAGTCGAAGGTGTCGCTTCCGGTTGCGAAAGTGCAACTCGAACGCAATGACTTCAGCGACCCCGTGCCCGGCGATACGCAGCGGGCAGCGCTCAAAGCCGCTGCACCCATTCTGACCGATGAACAACTGGTGAAGTCAGGCGTCGATCCGGCCAAGGTCGTCGATGCACTGATCGACCCGGCGTTCGCGCGGCCCGTCGCCGCCGCCTCCCGTTAAAGCGCTGGCAATGAACGACACCGCCGCCCGCCGCGATACTCTGGTTTCTGCAAGCGCATCTGCCGGGACGGAGAAACCGCGACATACGCTGCGGCGCTGGCGAATCGCGGGCATGGCGTTGCCGTTCGCGTTGCTTGCACTCATCGAACTCGCCGTGCGCGCGGGCTGGCTGCCCGATCATCTCGTGCCTGCGCCGAGCGAGATCTTCTCCACGCTCAGCCGCATGGGGATGACGCGGCTCGCGCGCCATGTCGGGGCCAGCACGCTACGGGTATTCGCGGGCTTCGGCGCGGGCGCGCTGCTCGCACTGGTCATCGGCGGCGCGATGGGCCTGTTGCAACGCATCGAGGCACTCTTCGAACCGAGCTTCCAGGCGCTGCGCTCCATTCCATCGCTGGCATGGGTGCCGGTCCTGCTGCTCTGGATGGGGATCGACGAGGCACCGAAGATTACGCTGATCGCGATCGGCGCGTTTTTCCCGGTGCATCTCGCGGTGGTCGCGGGCATTCACGGCGTCGACCGCAAACTTGTCGAACTCGGCGCGGTGTATCGCCTCGGTCCGTTTGCGCTGTTCCGGCGTATTCTGCTGCCCGCCGCGCTGCCGCAGATCGTCACCGGCCTGCGTACGGGCCTGAGTCTCGCGTGGATGTTCATGGTCGCCGCCGAACTGATCGCGGCCACGCGCGGGCTCGGCTACATGCTGAGCGACGGCCGCGAAACGGGCCGTCCGGACCTGGTGTTCGGCGCCATTCTGTTGCTGGCCCTGCTCGGCAAACTGACCGATGGCGCCATGCGTCATATCGAGGCGCGCCTGCTGTCCTGGCGCGACGCGTTCGACGGCGCAGCACGCCGGGGAGCACGATGAACACCTTATCGCCTGTATTGCCTGTATTGCTCGATGCTCACGTCGCCCGCAAGCGCTACGGCGCGCACACGGTCATCGCCGATGTGGGCCTGCAGGTGCGGCGTGGTGAGATCGTGTGTCTGGTCGGCCCGAGCGGTTGCGGCAAGAGCACGCTGCTGCGTATCGTGGCGGGACTGGACGCCGATTTTCGCGGCACGGTCACGCTCGGCGGCCTGGCGCTCGACGGTCCGTCCACGCGTGTCGGCGTGATCTTTCAGGAGCCGCGCCTGTTGCCGTGGCTCACGGTGGCGGACAACGTAGGCTTTGCGGCAGGCCGTCATGGCGGGCGCGATCCGCGCGTCATGCATCTGCTGACCGAAGTGGGCCTGGGCAGCTTCGCGCACGCGCTTCCGTCTGCGCTGTCGGGCGGGATGGCGCAGCGTGCCGCGATCGCGCGCGGCTTGTTCGGCGAGCCGGAGCTGCTGCTGCTCGATGAACCCTTCAGCGCCGTCGATGCCATGACGCGCATGCACTTGCAGTCATTGCTGCTCGATGTCGTCGCGCGTCACGGCACCAGCGCGATCGTCGTCACGCACGATCTCGACGAGGCGCTGTATCTCGGTGACCGCGTACTGATGCTCGCCGCGGAACCGGGGCGCATAGACGGTGAAATCACGGTCGGTGTGCCGCGCCCGCGCGACCGGCGCGACCCTGAACTGGCGCGCCTGCGCACCCGGCTATTCGATGCTTTTCATCGCTTCTGGGAAGCCTCGGCGACCGACACCCGGCGATCGTCGGTCGAGACCTGACGCGCGAACGTTTCGATTGCATGCCGGGCCAGCGGCCACGGGCCGAATCCTGCCGATGCATCGATATGTCCCGCATCGCCGAGATTGACGAATGCGCTGTTCCAGCGCTGCGCCAGACTGCGTGCTTTCTCGATCGGCATCCAGGGATCGGTGGTGCTGCCGATGACGACCGAAGGAACGTCGAGCCGCCGTGCATCGAATGCGCCGGCCGAGCGGAAGCCTTCCGGACTGCCGGGCGCCACCATCAGCACCCCGAGAACGGTCGCACCGGGCAGATAAAACGCGCCATGCGGAAGATGCGAAAGCGCATGTGCGGTAGCAAGACATCCGAAGCCGTGCGACGCAAGGACGACGGCACCCGATATTTCCGCCAGTGCATGACGCACGGCCTCGCTCCACGCGCCGAGCTGGGCGGCGTCGCGCCCTCGCTGCCTGACGCGCACGGCTCGCTTCACCTGCTCTTCGAGCCACGTCTGCCAATGCGTATCGTCGCTGCCATGCAGTCCCGGAACGGTGACGAGCGTGATGGGTGGAGCGGCCGGCCTATGGTTCGCGCCCGGAGACCCGCTCGGGATATCACTCATGACTCACCCCGTCACATGACGACATATCGAGACTCGATTCTCAGGGGATGAAGCGTTCGGGCGAACTAACATATCTTCATTTCTTTATGGTGACCTTCGATCGTCGCCGCGTGATGCCTTTCGTTGGTGCGGGCACACGCATGCGAGTTCGTCCCGATGCGCTGCTTCATGCGTTTTGATGCAAACCACATCAGCGACGAACTGATAACGAAATTCCATTTACTCGCTTCGAATTTGCCGACGCGCACGTCATCATTCGCTATTGGCTTCCCCGTTTTCTCCCACCCGACGAGGCTCGTCCTCGCTCTGCATTCACAGACCGACCCATGCGCACGTTCTCATCAGTCCTTCGCGGACTGGTCTTCGCCGCCGCCTTGTCCGGCGCTTTCATCGAAACCGCTCTGGCCGCCAGCACCGCGCCCGCCGTCGACCGCGATACCGTGGTGATCGGCGTCGAAAAGGAGTTCTACAACCTCGATGGTCTGGTCGCCGTGAGCGGCGATTCGCTGCGCTACGGCTGGCAAATCTACGACACGCTGTACGGCTTCGATCAGAAGGGTAATCTCGTGCCCCGCCTGGCCACCAGCCTCAAGGTCTCCGACGACGCGCGCGTGTTCACCTATAAATTGCGTCCCAACGTGAAGTTTCACAACGGCGCGACGCTGACCTCGCGCGATGTGAAGGCATCGCTGGAACATGTTCTCGATCCGCGCAGCAAGAGCACACGCCGCCCGTTCTTTGCGCCGGCGATCGACTCGGTCGAGACGCCCGACGACCTCACGGTGATCTTCAAGCTGAAGGAACCGGACGGCGCTTTCGCCAACAAGGTCGCCGGTTACCTGTACATCATTCCCGCCGACTATCTCGCGAGCCTGCCTAATCCGGATGCATTCGCTCAAAAGCCCGTTTCGCTCGGATCGTATAAGTTCAAGTCGCTTGCGCCCGGTGGCAGCGAACTGGTGCTCGAACGTTTCGACGATTACTGGGGCGAAAAGCCGCGTGTGAAGACGCTGATCTTCCGCGCGATCACCGAACCCGCCAGCCGGGTGAACGCCGTGCTGCGCGGCGAAGTGGATCTCTCGGTCGCCCTGCCCTTCTCCGACTATGCGCGTCTGAAAAAAGAGAGCGGGCTCGACGTGATCGAAAGCCGCGTGGCTTCGCCGGTCTATGTGCGCGTCTATACCAACGACAAGAATTCGCCATTTTCAAACGTGAAGGTGCGTCAGGCGCTCAGCTATGCACTCGATACCAACGCCATCATCAAGAGCGTGCTGTACGGCGTGGGCGAGCCGCTCGGCACCATGATCTCCAACTACTATCCGTACGGCGCGGACCGTTCGATCAAACCGTACCCGTATGATCCCGCCAAGGCCCGGACACTCCTCGCGGAAGCGGGTTATCCGAAGGGCTTCGACACCACGCTCAATATTCAGGGCGACATACCGCAAGGCGTGGCTGAAGCAATCGCCGCGTACTGGGGTCAGGTGGGCGTGAAGGTCAAGCTCAATCGCCTGACCTACGCGACGTTCCAGCGCCTGAACAACACGCACACGTCCGGGCCGCTCGCGCTGAGCCAGTTCACCAACGCGCTCTATGATCCGGTCCATCCGGTGAGCGGCGCGTTCGCTTCGAACGGTAGCTGGTCGGACTATTCGAATCCGAAGGTCGATCAGTTGCTTGCCGATGTATCGAAAGTCAGCGACACGGGCAAACGCGGACAGGTCTTCCAGCAGATCGGCCGCGAATTGCACGACGACGCCGCCGCGTTCTTCATCTCCGAATTCACTTACGTCTATGCCAAGAAGAAGACGCTTCAGTGGCAGCCGCAGCAAGGAAGCGGCTTCCTGAATTTCCGCAGTATCCAGTGGGCGCCGCAGACGGTGGCCGGGAAGTAAGGCCATGCTCGCCTATGTCCTGCGCCGCCTGGGCTCCGCGCTCGTCACGGTCTGGCTGATGTCTATGCTGATCTTCGTGCTGGTGCGCATGGTCGGCGATCCTGCGTATCTCCTGATGCCACCCGAGGTCACCGAAGCCGATCGTCAGTTGTTCCGCGAACAACTCGGTCTCGCGGATCCGGTGCCGCTGCAATACGCGCGTTTCCTGCTCGGCATGCTGCGCGGGGACATGGGCAACTCGTTTCACTTCGGCGCACCCGCCTTGTCGATGGCGCTGACCCGCCTGGGCTCCAGCCTCGTGCTGGTCGGCATTTCGCTCGCGCTGGCGCTGATCGTCGGACTGGCGATGGGCGTGGCGTCGGCGGTCCGGCGCGATGGATGGATCGACCGCTTCAATACGCTGTTTGCGGTGCTCGGGCAGGCCGCCCCGCCCTTCTTTGTCGCGCTGCTTTTGATTCGCCTGTTCTCGGTGCAATGGGGCTGGCTGCCGACCGGCGGCTACGGTAGCTGGCGCCATCTGATCCTGCCGGTCTGTGCGCTCGCGTGGTACTCGGCAGCGGGCATTGCGCGCCTCACGCGCGCCAATATGCTGACCGTGCTGGATGCGGACTATATCCGGATGGCGTGTATCAAAGGATTGCCGGAGCACGTGGTGATCGGCACACACGCGCTGCGCAATGCGGCGCTGCCTATCGTCGCGTTCACGGCCTCGCAGTTCGGCGTGTTAATCGGCGGCGCGGTGGCGATCGAAACCGTGTTCTCCTGGCCCGGCTTCGGCAGCCTGATGGTCGAGGCCATCAGTACGCTGGACTTTACCGTGGTGCAGGCGGCCGTGATCGTGTCCGTGCTGCTGTTCGTTTCGATCAATCTGGTGGTCGATGTGCTCTACGCCGTCGTCGATCCGCGTATCCGGTATCGGATATGAAAGCGCGCTTCGTTGTGCTCGGCGGCGTGCTCGTCGCGATCGTCGCGGCATCGGTGTTCGCGCCGTGGCTCTCGCTTGTCGACCCCAATGCGATCGACCTGTCCGCCACGTTTCAATCGCCCGGCTGGCACCACTGGTTCGGCACCGACCAGATGGGCCGCGACGTCTTTACGCGCACGCTGTACGGCGGCCGCATTTCATTATCGATTGCTTTTTGCGCAGTGCTGCTCGCGGGCTTCTTCGGCGCAATCGCCGGCTTGTTATCGGCCTATCTGGGCGGCGCTTTCGACGCAACGCTGATGCGCGTGGTCGATGCGCAATACGCATTGCCGCCCGTGTTCCTGGCCATGCTGATCGTCGGCATCTGCGGACCGAGCGTGACCAATATCGTGATCGTGGTGACGCTGGCCAACTGGGGACGTTTCGCACGCATCATCCGCGCCGAAGCGCTCAGCCTGCGCGAACGCGACTTCATTCTGATCGCCCGGCTGGCGGGCGCGAAACCGCTCTACGTCGTATGGCGGCATCTGTTGCCCAATGTGCGCAACACCTTCGCCGTGCTGCTCACGCTCGACATCGGACTGGTGATCTTCATGGAAGCGGCGCTGAGCTTCGTCGGCCTCGGCGTGCAGCCGCCCGATCCTTCATGGGGCGGCATGATCGCGGATGGCCGCAATTATCTCGATACCGCATGGTGGCTTTCCGCCCTGCCCGGTCTCGTGCTGATCACCACGGTGTTGTGCAGCAACCGCATCGGCGAATCGTTGCAGCGCGGTGAAGGAGCGGCGCGATGAACATACTCACCGTTCAGGACCTGGTAGTGCAGACGCCGACGGCGCGCCTGGTCGATGGCGTGAGCTTCTCGGTGCGCGCGGGCCGCACGCTCGGCCTGGTCGGCGAATCCGGCTCGGGCAAGAGCGTCACGTGTCTCTCGGTGCTGGGTCTGCCGCCGCGCGGCGTACAGGTGAGCGAAGGCCGCATTCTGTTCGACGGCGAGGATTTGCGCGCCCAAACGCCTGCTCAGCTCAATGCATTGCGCGGCCGCGAGATCGGCATGATCCTGCAAGACCCGATGACATCGCTCAATCCGCTGCTGACCATCGGGCGGCAGATCACCGAGATGTTCCGCTATCGCGATGGCATAGCGAGCCGCGCGGAACGCCGGGCACGCGCCATCGACTTGCTGCGGCGTGTGCGCATTCCCGCGCCCGAAAGCCGTCTCGACAGCTACCCGCATCAGTTCAGCGGCGGCATGCGCCAGCGTGTGGCGATTGCGATCAATCTCGCCTGCAATCCGCGCCTGCTGATCGCCGATGAACCGACCACCGCGCTCGATATCACCGTCCGTTTGCAGATTCTCGATCTGCTGCGCGGAGTGCAGAGCGAACGCGGCACGGCCATCGTGCTGGTCACGCACGATCTGCATCTGGTGCGCCGCTACTGTGACGACGTGGCTGTGATGTATGCGGGTCGTATCGTCGAACAAGGGCCGGTGGAAGCGGTCTTTGCGCGGCCGCGTCATCCTTACACGAAGGGGCTGCTCGGCGCGGTGCCGCGTCTGCGTGACTTGCAGCATCGGCTGACGGTGATTCCCGGACAGCCGCCCCAGCCCGGCAGCATTGCACAGGGATGCCGTTTTGCGCCGCGCTGCCCGCGCGCTCAGGCCGATTGCGCCAGCACCTATCCCGCCATGCGCGCACTCGATTCGCAGCGCAGCGTCGCCTGTTGGCACCCCGAACCGAGTGCCGCAGCAAGCGATTCTCTTCTGGCGGCCACCACATCATGAGCGCTCTCGAAGTCTCGGACATCTCGCGCGCGTTTCCGATCCGCAATGGTCTTTTCGCACGACCCGCATCGTTGCGCGCGGTCGAACGCGTTTCATTCGAACTGCCTCAGGGCGGCACCTTCGGTCTGGTCGGCGAATCGGGTTCGGGCAAGTCGACGCTCGCGAGGCTCATTCTCGGCGCCGACGAACCCACGGACGGCGAAGTGCGCTTCGGAGACCGTGTCTTCGGCAGGCGCACGCAGGATCGCCACAAGCGCTGGCGTCAGCGCGCCGTGCAAGCCGTCTTGCAGGACCCGTTCGGCTCGCTCGATCCGCAGATGAGCATCGGCGATATCGTGCTCGAGCCTTTGCGCATTCAACAGCACGACTTCGCGCGCGATGCTTTGCAAAAGCGTCTCGACGCGTTGTTGATGCAGGTTGGCCTGCCGCAGGAATTCAGGCATCGCCGCCCCGGAGAACTGAGCGGCGGCCAGCGGCAGCGCGTGGCGATCGCGCGGGCGCTCGTGCTGGAACCGGAGATTCTCGTCCTGGACGAACCGGTCTCCGCGCTCGACGTATCGATTCAGGCGCAAGTGCTGAACCTCCTCAAGGATCTTCAGGATGCGCTCGGCCTATCGTATTTGCTGATTTCGCACGATCTGGCTGTGGTCGCCTTCATGAGCAGCCACATTGGCGTGCTGTATCTCGGGCGATTCATGGAACAGGGCACGCGCGACGATATCGTCGAACGCGCGGCGCATCCTTATACCCTCGCACTGATCGCCGCATCCGAACCCGATGCGCTCGACGTGCAGGCCGATGTGCAGCCGATAAGCGGCGAGATTCCGTCACCGTTCGCGCCTCCTTCGGGCTGCGTCTTCCACACGCGATGCCCCGCCGCACGCGACATCTGCCGGACCGATGCGCCGACGGAGCAGCGACTGTCCGAAACACATCGCGTGACGTGTCATTTCCCGATCATTCCGCAGGTCTAGAGGACTAAAGGACGTTCAACATGTCGAAAGAGATTCGCATCAACGCGTTCCTCGCCTTTGCGCCGACCCATTTGTCGCCGGGCCTGTGGGCGCATCCGAAGGACCGCGCGCTGGACTACAACTCGCTCACGCTGTGGACCGATCTGGCGCGCACGGCCGAGCGCGGCGGTTACGACGCGCTGTTCTTCGCCGACGGAATCAGCCAGTACGACGTCTATGGCGGCTCGAACGCGGCGGGCGTGCGCTGGGGCCTGCAATTCCCGCGTCTGGACCCGCTGCTGCTCGTCTCGGCGATGGCGCAGGTCACCGAGCATCTCGGCTTCGCGGTCACCAGCAGCGTGAGTTATGAAGCGCCGTTTTTGTTCGCGCGCCGCATGTCCACCCTGGATCATCTGACGCGCGGACGCATCGGCTGGAATATCGTCACGAGCTTTGGTCAAAGCGGCTCGCGCGCCATCGGCCAGAAAGATGCGCGGCCGCACGACGAACGCTACGACCTCGCCGACGAATATCTGGAGGTCGTCTATCGCCTGTGGGAAGAAAGCTGGGAAGACGGCGCGGCCGTGCGCGATCGTCAAGCTCGCGTGTTCGCCGACCCCGCGCGCGTGCATGAAATCAGCCACGAAGGCCGCTTTTTCTCGATGCAGGGCACGCACTATTCCGAGCCTTCGCCTCAGCGCACGCCGCTGCTCTATCAGGCAGGCACGTCGAATCGGGGCAAGGATTTCGCGGCGCTGCACGCCGAATGCGTGTTCCTCAGTTCACCGTCCGCGCATCTGGTCGCACGCGACGTAGCCGATGTACGCGCACGCGCCGCCGCGCGCGGCCGCGACCCGGCCTCCGTGCTGTTCTTCGCGCTCGCGACCGTGATCGTCGCGCCGACATCGGCGCAAGCGCAGGCGAAGTGGGACGACATTCAGAGCCATGTCAGTCTCGAAGGCGCGCTCGCATTGTTCTCGCGCTGGAGCGGCATCGATCTGTCCCAATACAGGCCCGACGATCCGCTTCGTTACGTGAAAAGCGAAGGCATGCAATCCGCCATCGAGGCGTTCACCGTGGCCGACCCAGAACGCGTATGGACCATCGGCGAGTTGGCGATCTTCAATGCCATCGGCGGAAAGGGACCGGTGTTCATCGGCTCGCCTGCGGAAGTGGCCGACGCGCTCGAACGCTTCAAGGCGGAGACCGGCATCGACGGATTCAATCTCAGTCATGCACTGCTGCCCGGCACGCACGAGGACTTCGTCGACCTGGTCGTGCCAGAATTGCGCAGTCGCGGGGTATACAAAAACGAATATCGTCCGGGCACCTTGCGTGAAAAGTTATACGGCGAGGGCCATGCCCATCTCGCCGCACCCCATCCGGCCGCGCAGCACCGCGCGTCATCCGTCGATTCGAAGGAGGAGCACAGTCATGCTTGATACCGCCTATGAAACCATTACCGTGGATCCGCTCACGCGTCATATCGGCGCGTTGATCACGGGTATCGATCTGCGGCAGACGCTCACGCGGCAGCAAGTGGCCGATGTGCGCCGTGCGCTGCTGGCGCATCAGGTGGTCTTCTTTCGCGATCAGCCCATCACGCTCGATCAACATCTCGCATTCGGGCGGGAATTCGGTTCGCTGCACGTTCATCCGAATAGCCCGGGACCGGACGGCTATCCCGAGATCCTGACCATCCACAGCGATGCAAGCACGAAACGCGTCGCCGGCGACCGCTGGCATAGCGACGTCTCCTGCGACGAAGCTCCGCCGATGGGCAGCATCCTGCATCTGCACACGCTGCCTTCACACGGTGGCGACACGCTGTTCTCCAGCTCTTACGCGGTGTATGAATCGCTGTCGCCGGGTTTGCGCGCGTATCTGGAAGGTTTGACGGCGACGCATGATGGCGAGCCGACCTATCGGCAACGCAACCGGCTGCGCGGTATCGACGATACCGGCAAGCGGTTCCCCAAAGCGTCGCATCCGGTGGTGCGCACGCACCCCGAGAGCGGACGCAAGGGCGTATTCGTCAACTCCAACTTCACCACGCATATCGACAATGTGCCCGCGGCCGAAAGCGAAGGCATTCTGCGTCTGCTGTTCGAACGCTTCGCCTCGCCTGAATTTCAGGTGCGCTTTCGCTGGGAGCCTGACTCGATCGCCTTCTGGGATAACCGCGCGGTGCAGCATCTCGCTGTGTGGGACTACTACCCCGAGGTGCGTTCGGGGTATCGCGTGACCATCAACGGAGACAAGCCTTTTCTATGAGCACGCCGCCGAGGAAAGAGATTCGCGTCAATGCGTTTGCGCTGCATAGTCCGGTGCATCATTCGCCGGGCATGTGGCGGCATCCGCGCGACCGCTCGCTGCATTACAACACGCTCGACTACTGGGTCGATCTGGCGAAGACGCTCGAACGCGGGCTGATCGACTCGCTTTTCATGGCCGACAGCATCGGCGTGAACGACGTGTACGGCGGCAGTGTCGACACAGCGCTGCGTCATGGCGCACAAGTGCCGAAGCAGGACCCGGTCATGTCGCTGTCTGCGATGGCGTATGCCACACAGCATCTCGGCTTGTGCGTGACGAGCAACGCCAATCACGAGCCGCCTTATGTTTTCGCGCGGCGCATGTCGACGCTCGATCATCTGACGCGCGGACGGATCGGCTGGAATATCGTCACAGGCTTTGCGCAAAGCAGCGTCAGAGTGCTCGGAAAAAGCGGCGTTGCATCACGCGATGAACGCTACGACATCGCCGATGAATATATGGACGTGGTCTACAAGCTGTGGGAAAGCAGCTGGGAAGACGGCGCGAGCGTGCGCGATACCGAAAGCGGCACCTTCGCCGATCCGTCCAAGGTTCATCGCATCGATCACGAGGGCAAGTATTTCAGGGTCGAGGGCATTCACATGACGGAGCCGTCGCCGCAACGCACGCCGGTGCTGTTTCAGGCGGGTTCGTCGGCGCGCGGGCAACGCTTCGCGGGCCGGCACGCGGAAGGCATCTATCTGAGCGGACCGAGCAAGAAGGTGCTGACGCCCGTGGTGGCGGGCACGCGAGCCGAAGCCGTGACAGCGGGACGCGACGCGCGCGACATTCAGTTCTTCACCATGGCGACCATCATCACGGGGCGCACGTCGAAGGAAGCACGCGACAAGTACGAAGACTATCGCCGCTATGTCACGCCCGAAGCCGCGCTTGCGATGTTCTCCGGCTGGACCGGCATCGACTTTTCCACCTACGATCCCGACGAACCGATCCCCTATATGCAGCTCGACGCGGGCACATCGTCGGCGCTCGAAGGTTTTACCAAACTCGATCCCGAGCGCGTGTGGACGGTGCGCGAACTGGCGCTGCACAACGCGATCGGCGGACGCGGGCCGGTGTTCATCGGCGCGCCTCACGAAGTGGCGAGCGCGCTGGAGGAATGGGTGGACGAAACCGATATCGACGGATTCAACCTGAGTTATGCGGTGACGCCCGAAGCGTACGAAGACTTCGCCGATTTCATCGTCCCCGAACTGCAGAGGCGCGGACGCTACAAGACGGCTTACGCTCCCGGCACCCTGCGCGAGAAGCTGAGCCGTGCGGGCCGCCTGTTGAATGATCGTCACCCTGGCTCCGCCTTCCGCCATCGATAAGCACCGAATCACACCATGACCCAATCAACAAGCAAACTTTCCGAAGCACTTGCCGCCCTTCCGTCCCTTGCGCGGGAGATCGGCGTCGATGCCGCCCAGCGCGAGATCAGACGCGAACTACCCTTCGCGGCCTTCGATGCATTTCGTCGCTCGGGGCTCGCCGCGTTGCGCATTCCCGTGGAACGCGGCGGACTCGGCGGATCGCTTGAAGACGCCATCCATGTCGTCACCACGCTCGCCGCGCATGAATCGAATGTCGCGCATGCATTGCGTGTGCACTTCGATATGGTCGAGTCCCTGCGACTCGCGCCGCACACGCCTTTTCATGACCGGCAGATCGGCCGCATCGTGGAAGGCGCGTTGTTCAGCGGCGCGTCGGGCGAACCGGGCACGGCGCGCGCCGGCGAAATCGAAACCGTATTGCGCCGCGAAGGCGATCACTTTCGCGTGACGGGGAAAAAGTACTACACCACCGGCACGGCCTATGCCGACTTCGTGCGCACCAACCTCGTGAACGAAGAAGGCAAAGGCGTGACCGCCATCATCCCCTTGCGCTCGGAAGGACTTGAAGTGCTCGACGATTGGGACGGCATGGGTCAACGCATGACCGCGAGCGGCAGCACCGTGTTCGACAACGTGCGTGTCGAAGCGAACGAGGTCGTCGAGAAAGGCTATGGATCGCTGATCGGGCGACATGGTGGCGCGTATCGGCAGTTGCATCTGGTGGCGGTGGCGGCGGGCATCGTCCGCAATATCGTCGCCGATGCGCGCGCGTATGTGACCGCGCACGGCCGCCCCGTGCTGCACTCCGCTGCACCGAGCGCGCGCGAGGACGTTTTCATCCAGCAAGTGGTGGGCGAACTGTCGGCCTTGAGCCATACCATCGACGTGCTGGTGCGCGACAACGCGCGCACGCTCGGGGTATCGTCGGATGCGATTCTGCGCGCCGACCCCGCAGCAGACGAACTGGTGCTGCAAAGCGCGCTTGCGACGGCGCGTACGCAGATCGTGGTGGGCAGGCTCGCGTTGCAGGCAGGCGAGCGTCTCTTCGATGCGGGCGGCGCTTCGGCCACTTCACGCAAGCATAATTTCGATCGCCACTGGCGCAATGTGCGCACGATCTTCAGTCACAATCCGCTTTCGCACAAAGCCAGGGTAATCGGTGATTACGTCCTTAACGACGTGAAGACACATCTGATCGAAGGCCGGACCTTTTGAGCCTGCGGCGATCCGCTTATTCGAATGGCACGTCGGGCGGTGGCTGAAAGAGATCGAGTGCATAGCCCATGTTGAAGTATCCGGCCTGAGCGAACAACGCGATATATTCCAGCCGCTCCGCGCGGCTGGCCGTTGCGTCGCGTAGCGCATCTTCCGTTGCCGGAGTGCACGAGCAGCTTCCCATTGCACGCCGCGCCTCGCGCAGGAATCGGCGCTCACGCGCGCGTTCGATCTGACCAGACAGTTTCGACCAGCGACTGATGAGTAACGCGATCATGGCACCATTCCCGCAAACGGATGAATGGAGTCAATCTATGTCGCCGTGAGGTCCGGCACAAACAAGCTTTTCTGCGATGCATCACGCGCGTCATGCTTAATCGAAGCAACCGAGAACGCTCGGGCATCGCGCATATGGATAGCGTTCGATATTATTTGCAGTGCTTGAGTCGGGCAACTAGGATCGGTAGTCTCTCAACCTGTACCCGGCGCCTTCGTGAAGATCAAGCAGCCCATCAAAGTCCTTCTGTTTTGCTTTGCACTGGCCACCGCGGCTTTCGGCGCACAAGCGTCCCTTGCGGCGACTCAGACCGTTCGCGTGGGCATCATGTCGGGCGAAGATGAAGACATCTGGCGCACCGTGACGGCGAATGCAGCGAAGCACGGCATCACCATCAAGCTGACCACCTTTTCCGATTACACCCAGCCGAACGAGGCACTCGCCCAGCACGATCTCGACGTCAACGCGTTTCAGCACAAGCCGTATCTCGAGGCGCAAATCAAGGCGCGACACTACGACATCGTGCCGGTGGGCTACACCTACGTCCAGCCGATCGGACTGTATTCGCGCAAGTGGAAGTCGGTCGACACGCTGCCGCAGAACGCGACCATCGGCGTGCCGAACGATCCGAGTAACGAGGGCCGTGCGCTGCTGTTATTGCAGGCCAATGGACTCATCAGGCTGCGCGACAGCGTGGGGCTGCTGCCGACCGCGCGCGATATCGCCGACAACCCGAAGCATGTGCAGATCAAAGAACTCGACGCGGGCATCGTAGGCCGCGCGATCGACGATCTCGACGCCGCCGTGGTCAACACGGGCTGGGCCTTCAAGACCGGCATCAAGGTGCCGCAGGAACGGATCGCGCAAGAGAAAGTCGCCGACAATCCTTATCGAAACTTTTTGGCGGTCAATGCGAAGGACGCGCAGGCGCCGTGGGTCAGGGAACTGCTGGACAGCTACCAGCAAACGAACGTGGCCACGACCATCCTGAGCGTGTATCACGGCGCGGTGCTGCCGGCATGGGACGGTGCGCCACGGCAATGAGCGCCCGGCTGTGACCGATTGCGTGCGCTGTCTTCCTTCGTCAGCGGCCTTTTTTTACGAGGCCGTTTCCGCAGCAAGCGCACCGCCGAGGTAGGCATCGCGGATACGCTGATCTCCGAGTAACTCATTCGCTGTGCCCGAAAGCACGACGCGCCCCGTCTGCAGCACATAACCGCGATGCGCGATCTGCAAAGCGAGGCTCGCGTTCTGCTCGACCATGAAGAACGTCACGCCCTGCTGATTCACCGTGCGAATCAGGTCGAGCACCTTGTCGACGTACAGCGGTGAGAGACCCATCGTCGGTTCGTCCATGCAGACCAGCGAGGGCCGGCTCATCAGCGCGCGTGCCATCGCCACCATTTGCTGTTCGCCGCCCGACAGCGTGCCGGCGCGCTGTGCGAGCCGCTCTTTCACACGCGGAAACAAACTCAGCATGCGGTCGTAGTCTTCCGCGATGCCGCTTCGGTCCGTGCGCGTAAAAGCGCCCATCAAAAGGTTTTCGCGCACCGTCATATCGCCGAACAAGCGACGCGCTTCCGGCACCGAGGCTACGCCACGCCGCACGATCTGAGCGGTCGAAAGTCCCGCAAGCGACTGACCGTCGAAGATCACGCGGCCGGAACGCGGCGGGTGCAGACCGAGGACCACCTTCATCGTCGTCGACTTGCCGCTGGCGTTGCCGCCCAGCAAACACACGATCTCGCCGCGCGGCACCGCGACATTCACGCCGAAATGGACCTGGCTTTGGCCATAGAAGGTATCGATATTCTCGAGTTCGAGCAGCGGCGTGGTCATGATGTCTCGTGTCTTGTCTGGTCGGCTTCGTTCCGGGCGATATCGGCGGCGGCGATACGCTCGTCGCGCACCTCGCCCAGCTGCCGGTGTCCGAGATACGCCTCGATCACCGCCGGATCGTGGCGCACTGCTTCGGGCAGTCCGGAAGCGATCTTGCGGCCGTCATCGAGCACCAGCACCAGGTCGGACAGGCGCATGACCAGATCGAGTTTGTGTTCGATCAGCAAAATGGTCAGTCCTTCGCGTTTCAGCTCGAGAATGAGTTCGAGCATTTCCGCCGTTTCCGACTCGTTCATGCCGGCCGTCGGTTCGTCGAGCAGCAAAATACGCGGACACAACATCAGCGCGCGGGCGATCTCCACGCGCCGACGGTTCGCGTACGACAGACTGTGCGCCGGTGCGTCAATGCGCGGCGCGAGGCGCGTGCCGAAGCGGGCGATCACCGCCCGTGCTTCTTCGCGCAAACGTGATTCCTCTTCGCGCACTTGTCTTGCGGGTACGAGTGCGCGCCACAGTTCGGCCAGCGCGCCCGCGACAGGGAGACCGGGACGCGCCGCACCGAGCCGCGCATGAGCGCCGACCAGCACGTTGTCCAGCACGCTCAGATTGCCGAATACTCGACCATGCTGAAACGTACGCGCCACGCCGCGCCGCGCGAGCTGTTCGGGCGCGTAGCCGGTCACGTCCTCGCCGTCGAAGCGCACGACGCCTTCGTCGGGCATATCCGCGCCGGTCAGCAGATTGAACAAGGTGGACTTTCCCGCGCCGTTCGGCCCGATCACACTCACGCATTCGCCCTGCGCCACGGAGAAGCTCACGCCATCGACGGCGGTCAGTCCGCCGAAGCGGCGTGTGACGCGGCGTACGTCGAAAAGAATCGCGGGGGTTGTCATTGCAGTGTCGCTCATACGGAACCGAACAATCCCTGCGGACGAAAACGCACCAGCAGTAACAGGATCAGGCCATACACCAGCATGCGGTAGTCGGCGGCGAAGCGGAATACTTCGGGCAGCCCGACCAGCGCGAGCGCACCGAACGCGGCGCCGAACACGTTACCGAGGCCGCCGAGAATGACCATCGTCAGGGCGAGAATGGAGACCTGCGAATCGAAGGTCTGATAGTTGATGTAGCTGTACGAATGCGCCGCAATCGCACCGCCGACGCCCGCCGTAAAGCCGCCGCACGCGAATGCCAGCGCCTTGTAGCGATTGAGCTTCACGCCGTAGGCGCGCGCCGCGACATCGTCTTCACGAATCGCGCGCCAGGTGCGGCCCAGATGCGAGCGTAGCAGGCGCAGTTGCAGCCAGGCCAGCACCACCAGCACGATCAGCGTGAACCAGTAGGTCGCGCGCGGCCCGAAAAGCGACCAGCCGAACAGCGACAACGGCGCAATGCCCGTCACGCCGATCGGCCCGCGCGTCAGACCATCCCAGTTGAGAATCACCAGCCCGACGATCTCGCCGATGCCGAGCGTCGCAATCGACACATAATGGCCGCGCAGGCGGAACGACGGATACGCCAGCAACGTGCCGACCAGCGCCGTGATGACGCCGGCAAGTGGAATGGTGATGCCCGGCGACCAGTTCAGATCGACCGACAGCAGCGCGGACGCATACGCGCCGATCAGCAGCAAGGCGGCGTGCCCGAGCGAGATCTGCCCGACCGTGCCTGCCACGAGCGTCAGACTCAGCGCGAGCAGACCGAAGATCCAGCCATTGGACAACGTCTGCAGCACATACGCCGATGGCACGACCAGCGGCAATAGCAGCGCGGCGATCACGGCCAGCGCCACCACGCGCGGCGGCACACTCACTGCCTTGCGATGCGGCAGGAAGGTGCCTGTAAGCGGCTCGGGCGGCAAGCGGCGGTTGGCGCTGAACAGGCCATTGGGACGCAGCACGAGGAACACCAGCAGCAGCACGAAAGCGAACAGATCGCGGTAGCTGGTGCCGAACAAGGCCACGCCATAACTTTCGACCAGTCCCAGCAACAGACTGCCCGCAATCGCGCCGGGCACATTACCCAGCCCGCCGATCAGCAGCGCCACCACGCCCTTGAGCGTGGCCTGAAAGCCCATCGCCGGATCGATGCTGTTGTAGTACATGCCGACCAGCACGCCGCTGAGTCCACCCAGCCCGCAGGCGATGGCGAACACGGTACGGTTCACGGCATCGACGTCGACACCCATCTGCCGGGCGGCGTCGCGGTCCTGGGCGGTGGCGCGCACGGCCCAGCCCAACCGCGAGAAACGAAGAAACGCATACAGCACGGCGGCCGCACCGACGCCGATCGCCGCGATCAGCACATCCAGCGACGCGATGGTCGCCCCGCCGATACTGACGCTCCATTCCGGCAGCGGCGCGGGCACGGGACGCGGATCGGCGCCGAATATGAGTTGAGCGCCTTGATCCAGCACGAAGCTGATGCCGATGGTGGCCAGCAAGGGCGCAATGCGCGCCGCGCCCTGCAAGGGCCGCAAGCCGATACGTTCGATCAGCATGCCGAGCACTGCACACGCCGCGATCGTCACCAGCAGCGCCACCGGCAATGGCAGCCCGAAGCGCGTCAGACACAGCCAGCCGACGAACCCGCCGACCATATACACGGAGCCGTGCGCGAAGTTGATCAGATGCGAGACGCCGAAGATCAGCGCGAGTCCGACCGCCAGCAACGCATAAATGTTGCCGACGATCAGTCCGTTGAGAGTGTAGGTAAGCCACACGGCCATCTTGGTTCAGGCCTCGCCGGTCATTGCGCGTGCGGCGCTGCACCGCCGTCCCACAGCGCGAACTTGCCGTCCTTGACCACGAGGTCGAGGTTCTTCGCGCCCGCCACGCGGCGCGTCTGCGGATCGAAGCGGAAGCTGCCGAAGATCACGCTCGGCACGTTATCGATCTTCGCAATGCCATCGTGCACTGCGCTGCGGCTCGCGCCATAGCGGCGGATCACTTCGGCTGCGAGGGTGATGGCGTCGTAGGCGCGCGCCGCGAACGTGTCGGGATCGGCGTTGTATTTCGCGCGATAACGTTCGACAAAAGTCTTCACTTCAGGACGCGGATCGCCCGGAAAGAAGTTCGATTCCGTATAGACGCCATTGACCGCCGCGCCGCCCAGCTCAAGGAATTTCGGCGAATACACCGACCCTACGGCCGCGATCGGCTCCTTGACGCCCGCCGCCCGCGCCTGTCGCACGATCTGTGCGCCATCCGAGTAGTACGAGATCAGCACCAGCGAATCCGGGTTGGCGCTGCGTACGCGCGTAAGCGTCGCGCGGAAGTCCTTTTCGTTCGGCTGATAGCCCTCCGATGCCACCACCTGCGCACCGTTCGCCTCGGCGGCCTTCACGAAGATGTCCTTGCTGGTACGCCCCCAGTCGGTGTTCAGATACAACACCGCGATCTTCTTGAATTTGAGTCCCGTGGTGACATAGCGTGCGAGCAAGGGCTGTTCTTCCGCCTGGCTGATGGCCGTGCTCCACATATAATCGCCGCCCTTCGTGAAGTCAGGGTGAGAGTTGGTGAAGCCGAACTGCACCAGCCCTGCACGCTGGTAAATGGGCGACGCCGCCATCGATGCCCCGCTCGACAAATCGCCCAGCTCGATCAGGATGCGCTTGTCATCGGCGAATTTTTGCGCGATCGCCACGGCCTGTCGCGGGTCGCTGCGGCTGTCCTCGAAATCGTATTGAAGCGGATGGCCGTTGATGCCGCCCTTCGCATTGATCTCTTCCAGCGCGAGATCGAAACCGCGCTTCCATTGTTCGCCATACTGCGCGTCCTGTCCGCTCAACGGTCCGGACACACCGACCCAATAGGGATCGCCCGCCGCCTGCGCAGATGTGCCGCAGAGCAGCGCCGCCGACAGGGCGGTTGCAACGGAAAGCAGACCGGCTACGCGCCGCAGGGAAGAAAATGCCAGAGTCATCGGTTGATCGCGGTGAATGAATGGTGATGCGATGAAACCATTCGCCCAAAAGCGGACCAACCAAGTTCGTCGGCAAATCTTATGGTGCTGAGCGTGCATTGCTTATGTGGTTTTGCCATATAGCGCAGTCGCATCGATGAGCGGCGCGCAATCCCCCGTCCGTGAAGGCTTGCAGCATTCGCCGGGCGAACTGTAAGTAAGGACACTTGCTGTTCAATCGTGCCTTACGAGCTTTGAATAGCTCGATTTATTATAAGAACCGCGCATGATTACCCCTCTAGAATGCTCGCATCACATGATCGGAAAACGGCATGGAGTCGCATCAACTCGAGGCGTTCGCGGCCGTGATGTCGGCTGGCAGCGTCACCGGTGCAGGCAAATTGACCGGTCGCTCGCAGCCTGCCGTGACACGGCTCATTCAGGAACTCGAGGCGGAGATCGGCTACGCGTTGTTCGACCGGCGCGGGCCGCGCGTGACGCCGACGCCGCGAGCCTTTCGCCTGTATGAAGAAGTCGAACGTTCGCTGATCGGTCTGGAGCGTATTCGCGCGAGTGCGCTCGCCATCGGCCGGGACGATGCGCCGCCGCTCACCGTTGCCGCCACCCCGGCGCTTGCGGCATCGCTCGTGCCGCGCGCGCTGGCCGGATTGAGCGATGCGCATGCAGGCGCGGTGCAATTGCGCAGCGCCTCCGCGGAACAAGTGGTGCAGGCGCTGTTGGCGCGCGCCGCCGACGCGGGCATTGCCACGTTGCCGCTCGATCATGCCGCGCTCGATCTGCATTATCTGATCGAAGCGCCGTGCGTGGTCGTGATGCGTCGTGACGATCCGCTCGCGGCGCTGCCCGTTGTGTCGCTCGAAGCGCTGCGCGAACGACGGCTCGCCACCGTATCGAACCGCTATCGCTTGCGCCGACGCATCGACGATGCTTTTGGCCAGGCAGGCTTTGCACCGCACGTTGCGCTGGAAAGCAACGCATCGCTCAATGCGGTCATGGCGGCGCATGCGGGACTGGCCATTGCACTTGTCGATCCCGCAACCGCGTTCGGCACGCCGGTCAGCGATGTCGTCACCCGTTCGCTCGATGTGCACATCCCGTTTTACTTTGGCGTGGTCACGGCCGCGGACCGCCGCCGCAGCGACGCGATCGAGGCGCTTATCGACGCTATCTTGCAGGCCGCACTAGGTTTGCTGCCCGGCGCGATCCGACACGACGCGACGCGGCATGCCGCACTGCTCACGCCGATGGCCGCGCCGCCTCCGTCATCCGCAAAGAGGATTACTGCATGAACCAAGCATTGCTCGACGCACGCACCGGCCTCGCCGCGCTCGAAGCGCGTCTGGCAGATGACCTCGCGTTGCTCGAATTGCCCGCGCCTTCCTGGGTACCGGCGCGCTATATCGACGGCCGCCAGGTCCTCGATGTCGCCGTGATCGGCGCAGGCATGGCCGGGCTAGCAGTGGCGGCGGAATTGCGCCTGCTCGGTATCGACAACATCCGGCTTTTCGATCAGGCGCGCGAAGGCCTCGAAGGTCCGTGGGTGACGTATGCACGCATGAATACGCTGCGTTCTCCGAAGCAACTGACCGGCCCAGCTCTGCGCCTGCCGGCACTGACATTCCGGGCCTGGTTCGAAGCGCAATTCGGCCGCGTGGCATGGGACGCACTGGGCAAGATTCCGCGTACGCAATGGATGGATTACCTGCGTTGGTATCGACGCGTTCTGGCACTTCCTGTTCAAAACGAAACGCGTCTCGAACGGCTGCGTGCTCGCGACGACGATCTGCTCAAACTGACGCTGAACGGCGAGCCGACGTTCGCGCGTCATGTGGTGCTCGCCACGGGCCGAGAGGGTTTGGGCGGTGCGTACTTACCGCCGCTCGTGCACGGCGTGCCGCGCATACGCTACGCACATTCGTCCGAGCCGATAGATTTCGCCGCGCTTGAAGGCAAGCGCGTGGCGGTGATCGGTGCCGGCGCTTCGGCTTTCGACAATGCGGGCACCGCTCTGGAAGCGGGCGCGGCAAGGCTGGACTTGTTCGTGCGGCGCGCGGATCTGCCGCGTATCAACAAGCTGACGGGTATCGGCAGTCCGGGACTCGTGCACGGTTTCCAGCATCTCGCCGACGAAGACAAATGGCGCTTCCTGCATTACTCGGCTCGCACTCAGACACCGCCGCCGCGGGAAAGCGTGCTGCGCGTGTCGAAGTACGACCACGCGCATTTCCATCTGGATAGTCCTGTTACCGGCGTAGCGACGAGGGACGACGAGGTGATCATCGAGACGCCCAAGGGCCGCTACAACGTCGACTTTGCTATTTTCGCCACCGGCTTTCATTCCGATATCGACACGCGCAGCGAATTCGCTGAAATAGCGCCTCATGTGCGGCGCTGGCGGGACCGCTTCGCTCCGCATGACGATCTGCCCAGCGACGAACTCTCCGCATCGCCCGATCTCGACGCCAACTTCGCATTCCAGTCGCGCGTGCCCGGCGCGTATCCGGCGCTGGCGCGCATCCATTGCTTCAATCATGCGGCCAGTCTTTCGCACGGAAAGGTCGCGGGCGATGTGCCCGCCATCAGCGACGGCGCGCAGCGACTGGCGCGCGGCGTTGCCGCCATGCTGTTCGATGCTGACCGGGACCGGCATTTCGCTGCGCTCGAAGCCTTCGACAAAGCCGAGTTGCTCGGCGACGAATGGCGAGACGCGGACGCGCCTTAACTTTGCTCAAGGAGCTTCGATGAATCCTCCACTCCGACTCTCCGACGACGATGTCGTCGCGCGGCTTGCCGGCATTGCACCGCATGGCACGACCGCCGAGCTGCGCGCCGCGCGCAGCGATGCATCACGCTTCACACAAGGCAGCTTCGATGCGCTGTTCGCACGCGATGCGACAGCGCTTTCTCTCGACGAGAAATTGGCCGCAGCCGCCTATACCGCACATCTTGCCCGCGCACATGATGCTGCGGACTTCTATCGGCAATCCATTGAAGCGGGCGACGTCCGACACGTGCTCGATTCATTCGTCGCCGACGACTTGGCACCGGCCGGAACGGAAGCCCGGCTTACCGCGATTCTTGCGCATACGCGCGCTCTGAGCGTGCTCGACGCCAGCGCCGACCAGCCAGCGCTCGGCACACTCGAACATGTCGGGCTGTCCACGCCTGCCATCGTCGCACTGTCGCAATTGGTGGCGTTCGTGTCCTATCAGGTACGGGTCGTGGCAGCGCTGCGGGCGCTGGAGGCATCTGCATGATCAATCCACACTCATTCACTTCGCAGACGCTCGGATGGGCTTCGTGGCTGGACAAGGTGGACCTGTCGCAGGCCACGCCGGAGCAAATCGCCATACTGGAAAAGAGTCATCCGCAGGCGAAAACGTCCGATTACTATCTTCTGCTGGCTCACGAGCCGCACATCCTCGAACAGCGTTCGGGTGCGTTCAACAGCGTCATGTATGCGCCTGGCGGTCTGCCACGCGCCGAGCGGGAATTGGCCACCACGGTGGTGTCGCGCGTCAACGGCTGTGTGTATTGCGCATCGGTGCATGCGCAGCGCTTCACGCAACTCGCGAAGCGGGACGATGTGATCGCACAGGTCTTCGCCGACCCGCAGACGGCCGGCACCACCGACCGCGAGCGCGCCATCGTGCGCTATGCAATCGATCTCACGCTCGCACCGGAATCGATCGATGCAGAGTCTGTCGCCGCACTCGCGGCGGCGGGGCTGACCCGGCCCGAGATCCTCGACCTGTCCTACGCGGTGGCGATGTTCGCGTGGGCCAACCGGCTGATGCTCACACTTGGAGAGCCGGTGTTTCCGGACTGAAGCAAGAACGAAGCGCCGCACGCGGTCCGAAGCCCGCGTGTACGCGATCAACCGCGCCGGAAACTCGCGCCGATATGCGGCGCCTGCAAACGCGCACCGTGCCCCAGCAACTTTTCGCGCAGCGTACCTTCGGCGTAATGCTGCTTGTAGACGCCGCGCCGTTGAAGTTCCGGTACGAGATATCGCACGATGTCGTGAAAGGTGCGCGGCGACTCGACCCAGGTCAGATTGAAACCATCGATGCCGGTTTGTTCGACCAGCGCCTGCAGTTCATCGGCCACTTGAGCGGCATCGCCCACCACGACCGCGCCGCGGCCACCGATCGACACGAACTCCACCGCGTCCCGCACGGTCCATTCGCGTTCCGGATCGAGTTTGCTGAACGACGCGAGCGCGGATTGTCCGGCGTCGGTATCGACATAGCTGAGCGTATCGTCCGGCCGGTAGCGCGACAGATCGATACCGGTCCATCCCGAAAGCAGCGCCAGCGCGCCCTCGTCGCTCGCGCGTTCCTTGTAAGCCGCATAACGGGCCTGCGCGCGCTCGGCGGTTTCATTGACGATCACGGTGAGCATGGCGAAAAGCAGCGCGCTGTCAGGCTCGCGCCCCGCCTCGCTCAATACCGAGCGGATGGCGCGCGCCGAACCGCGCAGACCATTACGCGTCGGCGCGCCGAGAAAGATGCATTCGGCATGCCGCGCCGCGAAGCGAGTGCCGCGCGCCGACCCGCCCGCCTGAAACAGCAGCGGCGTTCGTTGCCGTGATGGCTCACACTGAAAAATGCCGTCGCTTTCGAAATAGCGGCCTTTGTGCTCGACGGGGATGCGCGCGGGGTCGGCGTAGATGCCGCGTGATGCATCGCGTTGAAGTGCAGCATCTTCCCAGCTTCCTTCCCAGAGCTTGAAACAGACCTCGAGAAACTCGTCGGCCCGATCGTAGCGCTCGTCGTGCGCACGCAGTTCGTTCTGGCCACGACTGCGCGCTCCGCTTTGCAGATACGACGTGACGATGTTCCAGGCCACACGTCCCTGGCTCAGGTGATCGAGCGTCGTAAACCGCCGGGCAAGCAGATACGGCGCCTCGTAGGCAACCGAAACCGTCACGCCGAAGCCGAGGTGCTGTGTTGCGTGCGCCATCAGCGGAATCAGCGGTACAGGGTCGTTCATCGGCGTTTGCGCGGCGGTGCGCAAGGCGGCGTCCGGACTGCCGCCTTAGACATCGTAGAGTCCGGTCACATCGCCCAGAAAAAGGCCGTCGAACAGGCCGGCTTCGAGCGTTTGCGCAAGGTCGACCCAATAGCGCGTGTTCAGATAAGAGACGGATTGGTCGCCGGGTGCGGTCCATTGACCAGGGGCAAGGTGGCCGACGCAATTCATCATGAACGCGTTGAGACGGATCTGGCGGGGCATGGGAGTCTGGGTAACGATGGCTAACCCTGAAGTCTAAGGTTCAGACCGCGCCGCCAATTGACGATCTTTTCATACGCTTATGCGATGACGCGATATAAGGAAATCGCGCTCGCCGGAATGCAAACTGCATTCGCCATGCAGTCGTGGGGCCCTCGATAATCGAAGTGCAGATGATGTGCGAGGTGAGTCGCATCACCATCCGCGCTCTGCTTCAACGACGTCCCGACAGATGCTTCACCACCGAGATGAAACGATCCACTAATCGCACGTGTTGTAGAACGCGAGTGATGGCCTGACGGTCGCTTCCACGCCGAATCGCCGCAAAATAGGCTGCGCGCAATGATGCCCCGAGCGCACCGCAATGCCCTCTTCGTTCAGCGCCTTGCCCACTTCTTCTGTTTCATAGCCCTTCAACACGAAGGACAACACGCTCGCTTTATCCTTAGCCGTACCGATCAATCTGACACCAGGAATCGGTGCGAGCAGGTTGGTGGCATACGCGAGCAAATCATGTTCGTATCGTCCGATATTCTCGATGCCGATACGCGTCACATAATCAAGCGCCGCGCCCAGACCTACCGCATCCGCGATATTGCCCGTCCCCGCTTCGAAACGATTTGGTGGCCCCTGAAACACGGTGCGTTCGAAGGTGACGTCCTGAATCATGTTGCCGCCGCCTTCCCACGGCGGCATATCTTCCAGCACGTCACGCTTGCCATACACCGCGCCGATGCCCGTCGGTCCAAAAATCTTGTGGCCCGAAAACACGAAAAAGTCGGCATCGATCTGCTGCACATCCACGCGCATATGCGATACAGACTGCGCGCCATCCACCAGCGCACGCGCACCCGCACGATGCGCCATCGCCACGATCTCTTTCACCGGCACGACCGTGCCCAGCGCATTCGCGTTCGTGCAGCAGACAAGCGTGCCGTCGCAGGTTCGCCATCTCGTCGATCGGCGGTGCGCATCGCAGAAGTGTCATCCCTGCTCCATGAGGATCTGAAGGTGGGCGACGAAGTGAAGGTAGCCGCTCCGTATGGCACCTCTCATATCGACGTCAACGCGAAAACGCCTATCGTCTTGATCAGCGGTGGCGTGGGCCTTACGCCAATGGTAAGCATGCTGAAACGCGCAATTCAGAATCCAGACAGACGGGTCGTTTTCGTGCATGGCGCAAGAAATAGCGCCATTCACGCAATGCGTGATCGCCTTCGACAAGCTGCAGCGACTTACCCAAATTTTACCGCCGTGATCAACTACGACTCGCCCTTGCCGGGTGACGTGCCTGGAAAAGGCTACGACAGGCCAGGCTTCATCAATTTGAGTGATCTGCGCGACAAGATTCTGCTTCCCGGAGCCGACTACTACATTTGCGGTCCCATTCCGTTCATGAGAGCGCAGCATGATGCCTTGAAAGCGCTAGATATCCGCGGGTCGAAAATCCACTACGAAGTCTTCGGACCCGATTTGTTCGCCGAATGACTATGCGTCAGCGCTTCCGGCGCAGCGGCGGTTCAAACAAATCGAACTTCAGCCATCGTCGCGCTCCCCATCATCCGATTCCATGCGCGGATCGGGGGGGCCGTGGCCGGAAACCCTGCAGTTCGGCATGCGCCTGCGCCATGAACACATCAGGCCAGGAGCCGCACAGGATCTCGAACGGGATCCGCGCATCGAGCAGGGGCGCGGCGAGACCATGGTCTTCCGGCAAGTCGCCCCACAAGACCCGCTGTACCAGGACCACGGCACCGCATTTCGCGATGTGCTCGAGCGCGGGCTCGAATTCTTTGCCGAAGAGCAACGGGCCATAGGTCTGCGCGAGAACGGTCATGACCCGCAATTCAATATGGCTGGGTTTGACGGGCAAGGGCACGGCGCGCCCTTCGACGATGTGAACTATCGCGCCCGCACGGCGGCGCCGCGTGATGGTCCGGTCGAGTTCAAGCACGATGCGCGCGACTTCCGGGTCGGGAAACGACTCGAATGCCTCGTCGTCGTCAAAGTCGTCTGCACCTTGCGCCACAGCCCTGCTCTCTATAGTAGATTGACATTCTTCAACTTTACCACCAAAACGCTACTGCAATAATATCTGTTAATAGTACTGCGAATTATCTAACAGAGTACAGACCGCCATACAAGCTGGTGCGAACATGCCGCCATGGGCACGCGTCGACCGCGCAGCAAGTAAGGCCGATCATGTGCTCTGCGTCGCGCAGGCTCTGGTTCGGCCTGCAACACAGCGCCTGCATACCATAGGCTCCGTGAGTGTGCGCAGGTGGCGACCGACCTCGTGACCCTACCGGAGCAGCAACGCGTACGGCTCGTCGATATCGCAAGCCCGGCGCAAGTACCACGTTCAGCTTGTGTTTGCCGCTCGAAGCAATCCATGCAGCCTGAACCCGGCATCCGGCTGTTGCTGATTGATGACCACGCCGTCGCTCGCAACGGCGTTCGCCTGACGCTCGGAAGCGGGTTGCGCGCGCAGCAACCTGCGCTGGCGGTGTTGACGCTCAGCATCTACGGCGAAGAAGTGTTCGCGTTGCGTGCGATCGAACATGCCACAGCTACTGCAGACGTATCGACCGAGACTGACCTTGCCCCTGTTTCACGAATCCCATAGCTTAAGACGTCAGGCCGCTTGCCCTCGCTGAGCGGCGGCCAATTCTTCTCGAACGTCATAGGGCTGACGTAGTTCAATGTCGAATGCACGGCGGGCATTGTAGAAGCCGAGCCAGTCGATAATTTCATCCGTCGCATCACGCCGCGTCGCGAAGTGCCGACCGTGCAGTCGTGCGACCTTCAGCGAAGCCCACAGGCTTTCGGTCGGTGCATATCCTAACAATCGCCGCGCCGGCTCATCGATGAGCGCGTATTCGCGCAGATCGATTTCTGATTGCGATCTCAGTGTCGCGTTTCGCCGTCATAACCCGAAGGTTCCCGCCAACGAAAAGGCAGGTGGGGAGCAGCCTCGAAAGCCGCTCGCCGCCCGCAAAGGGCTCAAACCATCGTCGTTCTTACTTTTGAACGATGTTCGCCTTGTTGAACGCACCGGCCTGGTTGACGACCGTCGCGTTGCCCACACCGCTTTGTGCCGTCGTAGCCGTGTTGGCGAAGCCGACTTGCGTGATCAATGCCGTGTTGTACGAACCCGCTTGCGAAGCGTTCGCGCTGTTGAGGTCGCCGACCTGCGCGATCGTCAGATCTTCCTTCGCGCCCGACTGCGATGCCTTGATGTCGTTGTAGCCGCCGAGCTGACCGGCCAGCAGCGTGGACTCGAACGCGGCCTGCTGCGTCAGATCCATCTTGTTGTGCCCACCGACTTGCGCCGCGATGACGGTGTTGCCGCTTCCATAGTTCTGGCGCGCCGCTGCCTTGTTGGTGTCGCCGTTCTGGATCAGGAGCGCCGTGTCGTTCGACGAACGGATCTGGTCGACGTAGCCTTCGTTGTATTGCGTGCCGGTCTGGATGATCGTCGTCGTATCGTTGGTGGCGTAGCTCTGGTTGATCTGAGCGTAGTGCGGTGCGTTGGCGCCGCTCTGTACGATCGTGTTCGTGTTATTGCCGCCGTATTCCGAGTGGATGCGCGAACGTGCCGCGTCGCTTTCCTTGATCGACGCGTGATCGCCCACTTCCGACCATTGCTCGATCGTGGCGTCCGTGCCGCCGCCCGTCTGCTCGACGCGCGCGTGGTTGTAGCCGCCGTCACGCTGGTCGATCGTCGCGATGCCCGCCTTGCCGCCTTGCAAGATGTCGACAGTGTTGGCCACCGTGTTGGTCTGCGTGACGGTCGCCTTGGCGCCGTCGGTGTGGCCCGAGGTCATGCCCGTGCCCTGATCGATGTTGACCGTGTTGTAGGCCGAGCCATTGCGGGTGATCGACGCCGTCGCGTTCTTGCCGGCCTGCTTGACCGTGTCGGTGTCATACATCGACGACGTTTGCGAGATCGTCGCGGTGAGGCTGTTGCCGTTTTGGCGGACCGTCGTATTTTCGCCGATCGTCTGCTTTTGCGTGACGGTCGCGCTCAGCTTCGACGCACCCTTGACGTTCCCGCTTTGCTGGATATCGGTGACGTTGTAGCCGCCTGCGTCCGAACTGACGCTGGCGTTCGCGCCGTCTGCGGTTTGCAGCACGTTCGCCTTGTCGTTGTGCGAATTCGTCTGCGTCACACCCGCGATGTTGCCGTTGCCGAACTGGTTGACCGTTGCGCCTTCGAAGCTCGAATCGGCGAATGCCGACGTCGATGCCAATGCTGCCAGACCCATAGCGATGGTGATTGCCTTGACTTTCATTTTTATGCCTCGTTGATTGAAGTTTTAATTACAGCAATTCGTAACCCTAAAGGCCGCCAGCCCCCGCCGACGACCGATTCCACCCCATTCACCACATCCACACCGAAATCAAACTTCCTGGTCTCCTCGCCCCGGCATATCGCCGGCAAGGATCACTGCCTACTTCATGAGGACTGCCGCCCTCGCACCGCCAGTCTGCGTGACCGACAGTCCCGAGCCATTCCGGTTCTGCAGAATCGAAATCTCGTTGTTGGTACCGAGCTGCGTCACCTGCGACGACATCGAGTTTCCGATCTGCGTAACCGTTGCTTCGTTACCGCTGCCGTTCTGCACCGCGATCGAACGGTTGTACTGTCCCGCCTGATAACCGGCGTACTGGTTGGCGACGCCGCTTTGCTGCAGCACCGTCCAGTTGTCGTTGCCCGCCTGCGCAGTCGCCGCCGCATTGGCGATGCCCATCTGATTCGCCATCAGGCCGTTCTGTCCTGCCTGAACTGCGCTGAGACGATTACCATCGCCGCGCTGCGATACACGCGCCACCTGCGTCGCACCACCGAAGCCCGGCTCGGGCGGACCGAAGTCCGAGATCGACGACAGATCAGCGGCATACACGGCGAGCGACACGGCCGCGCTGAGCGCTGCACACAGCGCGGCTTTCGAGGCGCGCAGTGATTTCATGCTGGTCTCCTCCTGTTCAAGTTTCGCTTGGCCGCCGATTCAACTGCCCATGGTCTTCGGCGGATCGATCTTCATCGGGCTATACGGCGGATTCACGTCTTCCATCGTCTGCGCGTAGCCCTGGTTTTCCTGCAAGTAGCGCTGCATCGTCGGGTCGTACCAGTCCTTCATGTCCTTGAGCGCCCAGGTCTGGTTCGCCACGCCTTGCACGATCAGATGCACGAGCGCCGATTCGATCGCCTCGTTCACGCAAAGCTGCTGCGGCTCATTGCGCGTCATGCCGGCTTCGGCCTGCAACAGATCCTTGAAGCCGATGAAGCGGTACACGCCTGTATCGATCTGAATCGAATAGATGGTCTTGGTCGTCGACACGCTGTTCAGAATCGTGCCGTTGCGGATATCGACCGCGCGCAGGTTCACCGTTACCTGATCGACGCGATATTGCTGCGACGCCGAGATCCCCAGATATGCGACGCCCGCGCCGCCGGTGCGGATGTTCGTGTCATACCCGACGATGCCGCCTTCGAGCACGATGCTCGCGGGCGCCAGTGCGCCGATCTGGGGAATCGCGTTCTTCTTGTCGTCGGGCGTTTCCAGCGCGCGCATGATCTTGCGCTCGGTCAGCAGGTCCTGAAGATTCTCGCGCTCGACCGGCGTGAACCAGCCGGAATCGCGCATCGCCTTGACGAGGAACGATGCACCGCCCTGCGTCACCTGCGACGAAAACGAACTGTCCGGCGACGGCTTGTACTGGCCGGTCAGATCGCGAAAGCCATACACAGCCGCGACGATCCTGCCCTTGGGCGACGGCAGATGCGTGAGGTCGCGCGTGACACGCGTCGGCGGGGTGAGCGTGGCGTTGCCCGCGGAAGGCATCGGCGTGGTGACGCAACCGGTGAGCAGCGCCGACGCGACGATGACAGCGCCCATCGCAGCGGTCCTGAAAGCGTTCTTGTTCATTGCGTGTGTGCTCTCGCGTTACTGGCCGTTGCCGACGATGAAGGTCGTGGATGCGCCTGTGGTCTTGTCGGTCGTCGTCACTTGCAGATTGCCGCCCGTGACTTGCGAGATTGCGATCGAGAAGTTGCCCGTGTTGATCGTGCCCGGATGCAGCGTGCCGTCCGTGCCGACGATCGAACTCGAAATCGACGACGCGACGCGCGACAGGATCGCCTGCTGCAATTGCGTGTTGAACTGATCGAGCGTCGACTGGCTGCCCGTGCCGAGACTGGCGGTCGACGGATCCTTATACTTGTTCTGCGCATTTGCCTCGTTCAGCAGATTCGGGCCGTTCAGCGGATTGCCGCCGAAGTTCGGATTCACCGGCTCATAGATGAGCGAGGTGGCGCCCGCGGCGAGCGGTATCGTCAGCGCGCAAGCGAGCAGCGCGCGTTGCAGGAGCGCATTCGTTTTCATCGTGATTCCCCGTAGGTTTTTGGCCTTACTGCTTTTTTTTGTGATGCGTTCTTATAGTTCGTCCGTGGCCATGTCGGCGTCACGGAACAGCAGACGGGTCAGATCTGCCTGCATGACATTCTGAAAAGCGATCTGCGCCGCGCCTTCCGCCACCGGCTTCACGTTCGAGCGGGCAATCGGCAGGAACGCCTGAAATACGCGGCGCTGGTTGTATTCGACCCACACGAGGCTGCCGTAGCGCGCGGAAGGACGCTCGTGAACCGAGACGATGTAACGTTCGGACAGGGGAATCGTGCCCCACGCCTGCGCGAACCAGGTGTAGAAGTCCTGCCCCGCGAGCGTCACCGTATCGGTCGTCACGACGCCGCCGAGTTCGTCGGCGAGCGGCTGCTTGCCTTCGATATCCGCGGTGCGGGCACGTGGCGTGCCGGACAGCGTGGCGCTCTTGTCGAGCGACGACGCGGCGTTCACCGTGCCGCGTTGCGTAAGCGGTGCGCCACCCGGGGCAGGCTGCGCCGTGGAGTGGCCGACAGGACTGGGAGTCGGCGTGCTGGGCAGCGAGATAAGCGGTTGGGCCTCGCGCATCGCATTGATGCGTGCATCCGGCAGCGCTTCCGCATCCTGCGCAACTGAACGCGTAGTCACAACAGACGCCCCGATGCACACCGCAATGACACACCCTTTCAAGCGCAGATTGTTTTTTTCTCGCTGCATGACTTCCCCGTATGTCCATGACCGCTATGGTGTGGTCTTCGGACGTTCTGTCTTAAGCGCTTCGTTTTTGTATTTGTACGACGGAACGGATTTTCCGTAATAACTTGTAATCGCAATGTTGTCCGCCCCACATTCGAACGTCGAAACGTGAAAGGAACGAAGGAGCAAAAGAAAGCGCTTTGCTGACGTTTTAATAGACTCGCGTAAGAAAACGTTTGCTGCTTCTCGTATTCGAGCGACCAGCGGGAAACAAATTGTTCATGCGTCCCATGACTCGGACTGCACGGATCAGCGCACGCACCCTGCCGTCAATGAAGGATGCAGTTGCTCTGGATAGCGATCGAGATTCCGAATCGCTGCATGAGTGGCTCAAGCGTTAATGGAAGCGCAACGGACAGTGGCCGACGCTCGGCGCACGGGGCTCGTATCGGCGGAAGTGTTCGCGTTGTGAAGCGTGGCGACGACTCTCGTCAACGCCGCGACTTTGGCGCCGATTCGCGGCGAGGAAAAATCTACCAGCTCGGAATCGCTCATTTCAGGCAGTCCGATGGCGAGCAGCTATTTCCCTAGTAGTCTGCTCACGCTCAATCGTCAGAGCGGCGACTCCACACTATATTGTCTGCGCATATCATTTCACTGAGCGGCCGCGGTCAAACTCGTCCTTCCGGGATGGATATGGAATCCGTCATATCATCAGTACTCCATACATTGGACAATCACGTGACTTGTGAGACATGTATAGCATACCGAAAACTATATAGAACCTCCGAACATCGTGGATTACACTGTTCATGCTATGCGCCTTCAGGCATGGCATGACTCACAAAGTCACACTAGCGCGGACTTTCGTACATCGCTTGCGCACGTGTCCGGCTGCGCCGAGTGAATCTGAGCTCGTTGAGTTGTTTCGTCTTAAATTCCTAGGCCCGCACCCTCGGCTCCTCTCCTCAACTTCGGAACATCCGGCCGCTGACAGGCCATTCGTTCTCTGATCGCCTCCTCCGCGAACGGCGGTAGCCAGGATTCACTGCGGGATTGGTTAATTCACTTTGAACGGGGCGCCGAGACCGGCCCGGCAATGTGCCTCTGCGTCGCGATCTTAGGCCCCGATTCGCTCGCAAGGAGATGACCGTGAAGACAAAGCATTCAACCATCGCTTCGGCAGCAGCCGTTGCGCTTTTCTCGCTCAGTGGTGCGGCGCATGCCGACGGTGACCACGACGGTGGTCATTGTTCGAACGCAACGCTAAGGGGAGCGTTTGGGTTTATCGGCCACGGAACGATTCTTGGGTTGATAGGTGATGACGGTACGGTGCATCCGTATGCGACGCCGTCAATCCTCGATGACGTCGCTTTAGTGACATTCGACGGTGTCGGACATTTCACGCGCACGGACTTCGGCGTTATCGGCGGCCTGCCGAAGGGTGGGCAGACCACGTTCAACCCGTACCAAATGGGCGCATATACGGTGCACCACGACTGCACCGGATCCATGAAGATCATCTATACCGCCGGCGGAGCCGTGCCAGCCGGTGTCGAGACCGATCTGAACATCGTTGTCGCATCGGACGGCACGCTCATCGAATCGGTAGTCTACCGAGCGGTGACTGTGGCGGGCTCTAGCGCAGATGGCGCCGTAAAGTGTCCACCCAATTGCCAGCAAGGCGTGCAAGAAAGCTTTGAGGGGAAAAAAGTCTCGGTGTTCGGTTTCCGATAGCCCAGTCATCCGGTGACAGGCGGGTAAGGATTTGTTCGCACCGCGCGCGAAGTAGAAGACTTGATCAGGGACGCGGGAGCCAAGCCCGCGACGATCGCACTGATCGATGGACGAATCCGCGTCGGCCTTGTGGATGAGGAGCTCGAACTGCTTGGCAGTTCCAACAAGGTGCAAAAGGTCAGCCGCCGCGACCTGCCGGCTGTCCTAGCCAGCGGGAGACTCGGCGCCATGACAGTGGACGGCACGATGATATGTGCCGCACTGGCCGACATCGAGGTACTCGTTACCGGCGGCATTTGCGGTGTGCATCGGGGTGCGCAGGAAACCTTCGACATTTCAGCTGATCTGCAGGAACTGGCGAGAACGTCGGTGGCATTGGTCTGTGCTGGCGCGAAATCGATCCTCGATATCGGGCTCACATTGGAATACCTCGATACACATGGCGCACCGGTGCTCAGTGGCGAGCAAGACAACTTCGCTGCGTTCTACATGCGCGATAGTGGATTTCGCGCGGACTTGAGGCTGGACGACACGCGGCGGAGCAAGCACGCCTCATTCGAACCAATTGGGACCTGGGTCTAGCCGGCGGCATGTTGTTGAGCGCTCCAGTCCCAGAAACGTCTGCGATGATCGCGGAAGAAGTCGACGCGCTGACTCAGCAGGTGCTCGGCGAGGCAACGGCGCAGGGAATTCATCCACGAACTGACGGGTCGACGCAGCCTAGCGACCAACATCGCGCTCGTGAAACACAATGCCGAGGTCGGTGCTAGGTCAGCGTTGGCACTAGTAAGCGCGGTACAAGACAGGGGGGCGGCCTAACGCTGCAGCCGTCGACTCAGGCTCTCATCAGGCGCAGCACGGTTGCGAACGCTTGGCCTTGAATCCAAATAATCCCCCCACTCCTTGCCCAATTCGGTCGGGTGTAGTCGACCGAATCGGACATAGAGTCGCTCCCACCATAATCGGCGGCTCTTGAGCAATGAGATGCCATTTGAAGCTCGGTCGTTGTCGTTGTGATCGCTCAATACAAATAAACCGGTCGTGTGCCGAAAATTGGAATACGCAGTCCGCGGCACCTCCGCACCGAATAACGCGGAACATATATCGTCGAAGCGCGGCTGTCGTTAGCGCAGCGGCCGAAATTTTCGCTCGTGAGATAGATGAGATACCGAAATCGAGGCTACGCGAGCGCGGGCGCCCGTTAAGCGAATGCAAATGTGGGCGCCGCCTATTAGAATAAAATGTCGGGCGGTCTGGACGCTTTCGGGCTTGCTTTACATTCCGCGACATCGACTTTTTGAATGGTCGTGCAATTCGATGACGCCGAAGGGAGGACGTATGTGGCACACAACACGGGTAGGGCGAAGCCTCGCTGTCATCTTGCGAGCCTTTTACGGGTTGCTACTAGTCGCGATCGCGCACCCCCGCCCAAGCGCAGACCATCACTACCTTCGCAGGCGGCGTCGGCGCGCAGGGAATACAGGCCGAAGCCATCGCGGCGGACCGATGGGGGAACATCTATACAGCCGAACCGACACATCACGTTGTTCGGCGCATTGACCACAGAAACGGCACGGTGACGATCATTGCCGACACCGGGCAGGCAGGCTATAGCGGCGACGGCGGACCGGCCACGCAGGCCCTGCTCGACTATCCGACAGGGGTCGCGCTTGACCGCGCCGGTAACGTCTTCGTTGGCGATTCGGGTAATGCAAGAGTCGTTCGAAGGGTCGATCGTGACACCGGTGTCATAACCACGGTGGCTGGCCCGCACCCCATCCGCCTCGACGCTGGCAGAAAGCACCACACTCTCGCGAGTGAAGCGCCGTTCCAAGAACGGGTTACGTTGTTCCAGTGGCTTCACACCAAATCGTTACCAACTCGGCATGCACCGGTAGGTTACGATTGACGGAACAATCGGTTCCTCTTCTGGCCGAAACCAGACGGAACAATCCTCTACGCGACTTTCACGTCGCACTAACTGAACGGCATTAGCCTCGGTAAGGCCCTTAAGGCTCGGTGGGCACCGATGGATTCGATAGTCGACCAGCGAATTCGAGACATCCTGCGTCGACGATCTATGCTGACACCACTACGTACTTCACGAACCGGAGGTCACCTTGAAATCGCGCCTCGGCGATAGAGGCACCGCTCGTCCTTCACCTCGTCGTCGTACTTCCCTGGACCGTACTTGTCGGATAACAACTGAATGATTGGCCAACGCTAGTGCTAAAGCTGAGGCGCAAGGCTCTGCTGCAGTCGTCGTCGCGCATCATGAGCCGACAGCGGCATGAAGTGCTCGCCGGCTTCAGCATATTCACGGGGCGGAGAGGCGTACTAGCCCGCGCGAGTTGCGTGATCGGTCAAGCGGGACAACAACCGCTCGAGTCGTGAGCGTTGTGAGGGAACTAGTCCTGGCGTCGCGCGCGCCTTGACGACACGATTGCGCCAATAGGTTCGACCGAATAAGGAGTTTGCCGCGTCTCCGGTGAGAACGCGCTCGAGATGCTCGATTTCGGAGTCGAGATTTCTGGGCGTAAAGCTGGTCAGTGCGCGAAATGCTGGTGTCATATTGTTATAGATCTCTCAGGTTCATCCTTGCGACGGGGCCCCGAACAACTTCCCGTCGTACCGCTGGAACAGCCGTGCTGGTGCCCGCCGTTGTGTGGGCGTTAGCTCACTGCGGCTGGATATTTGCCGCCTGCTTGCCTTTCGGTCCTTGTTTAATCTCGAAGCTCACCTTCTGGTTTTCCGCCAGTGACTTAAAACCTTCGGTCCGAATCTCGGAGAAGTGCGCGAACAGGTCATCGCCTCCGTCGTCCGGCGTGATAAACCCATAACCCTTTGCGTCGTTAAACCACTTCACAGTCCCTGTTGCCATGCTCGTCCCGTACAAAAGAAAAATGGTGATTGACGAGAATAGCAGCGCCCGGTGCGTCGCGGTATGACGTTTAGCAAATATATTTATCATTTTGATAACGGTAAGGAAATATCTTCCGGCACGATCGATCGTCCCGCGTTTGGCCCGGGATCCTCCGATGTTAGCCGCGAGGCGTGGCCGTTCTTCGTCACGGCATCTCCAATGTCGCCGCTTCACTCGGCCTCACCCGAAAAGACAAGCAGCGAGCCATCCACCGCGACTTACGTCGTTTCGCGACGCTGATAACGAAATGGTGCGATTGAGACTAAAGCGCGGCGCATGCCCGTCTCAATCGCGCGCCGCGCGCTGCTTGCGGCGCGTCTCCAGCAACGTGATCGCACGCTGGAGCACGCGCTCTGCACTCGCCTTCAGGTTGAGGAACCGGCAGCCCAGAATGGTCCGATGCTCGCCCGTTGGAGTGACCATCTTCCGGGTTGCGACGACCTCCAGATCGACTAACACGGCGCCGAGCCCGCCCACCTGAAGTTCTACGTCGTTCCAGACGGTCCCCGCCGCGAGCCTTTCGAAGCGTGCGTCCCGCGCACGCAGCGCCATGCCGCCGAGCGAAAGGTCGTGCAGTTCGAGCCGGAACGCGGCGCCCGCTCCGTCGACTCCGCTCGCGACGAACGGATCGAACATGGGCGTATCGACGCGATGGAAATCCCGGCGCTGCACGTAATGAAGCAGCGCGGGAAACGGCACTTCGAATGCCGGACGCCCTTCGAAGGTCACGACCACGGCGCCGCCCGTCACGAAATGCGTCCGGATGCCCGAAGGCTGGCTGCGGAACGTGAGCTCGTCCGCATCGACCAGCGCGCGATTGTCCCGCGCCGTGCTGCCGAAATCGAAGAGAAAACGCGCGCGGCGCGAATCGACGTCGAGCAGTTGCGTGACGAACTGCGTGTCGCCGAACTCCACTATTAGGAAATCGCGGCGCGCAAGCGACGCCCGCAGGCATACCGCGATCTGCAGCGTATGCCGCTGCGCATAGCGGTCGTCGGTCTCCCACGCATTCGTTGTCGAGGCGCTTGCTCCGCTCAGGGTAGGTTCGGCAATCATCGTGGTGTCGTTATTCTGCCGGGCGGCCTCCCGGCGTATCGCTCTCTTTGCTATATCTTATCAAATTGATAATCTAATGTACGAACATCACGTGGATAATCATCCTGAATCTTGAAACGAGCGACGCCCCTGGGACGACGGGGTTCATCAATGATCTGGCCGGCTACCCGTTTCCGGGCCGCGGCACCGGCAGAAAATGCAGCAGCGCCTTCAGCGTGTAAATAACGATGACGGTTCCCACCAGGTCGCCGACGAACATCGCGAAAAATCTCGACGTGATGTTCTGCGCATCGCCCTGAAGATAGAACCAGATGTTGTGCAGGAATGAACCGGCGATCGCATACGCGACGGTCAGGATCATCAGCCTGCCCGCCGTCAGATTCGAGAGCGATGCGTTCAGCCCGTAGGTCTCGCGCGCCAAGCGATAGACCGCATAGGGGGCGGCCGTCGCGATCATGCCGCCGACGAAGGACCGCACCGGGTCATTGGGAAAGAAATAGAAGAAGTCGACGACCCAGCTCGCGAGCAGCAGTCCGAGCGCGCCGTCCGCGCCGAGCAGAAGCGTGCTGAGCAGCCGGATGCCGGCGGGAAGATAGACCCAGTTCACCCCGCGCACGAACTCGGAGTGAATGAAGATTTCCTGATTGAGCCAGAGCGAACCGACGAAAAACAGCGCCGTCCCGACGACGGAACATAAACGAAGCAGAAACGAAGACATTGGCGTGACGAGCCAGTAAGCGGCGGACGTATCTTACCGCAGCGCTCATTCGGCTTCACGGACGGGCGCGCAGCAAACGTTATCGCCGCGCCTTGCCAAAAGCTACGCCGGCCGCATGCCCGTCGGCTGGCGGAAGCTCGCCGTAGCTCGCAGCGGGATCGAGTTGCGCCGCGATTCGCTCCAGCTCGGCGAGCAGCGAGCGCAGCTCATTCTGCTGGAGCGGCGCGACGGCCGGGGCGTGCCGCAGCTCGTCGATGCGCTCGCGCCAGTACGACACCGGCCATGCGGCGCTTCGATGCCAGTGGCGCGAACGGATCATCCTCGCCAGATGATCGATTTCCTGCTCGATGAAAGTCGGTGTGATGTAAGTGAAATCGCGTCGTTGAACCACGCTCGTGCCTCCGATAGCGGCTCGGGAAAGAAAAAGATCGATGTCTTCGTCCGGCCTTTGCTGTTGAACTATTTTAGCACTCACTTATCAGAATGATAAATACTTGGGCTGCGATCATAATTCGATTTTCGCCGATGCTATGATTGACGCTGTCCTCACTCAATCGATTCTTCATGGCCAAAAAGCGCGTCTTCGATGCTTATTTTCGCTTCCTGAATCTCGCTCAGGCTGTCCAGGCTTTGCCCTCAGTGCCGAAGCTCGATGCCGCCGAGGAACGCTTGCTGGAAGCACTCACTGCGTCCTGGCATGCGGGTCATACGCTAACGGTCACGGAGACGATGGCCCTTTCGGTGGCGGGCGCGCCGGCCACCGTGCATCGCAAACTGACGAACCTGAGGAACCAGGGTCTCGTGTCCGTCGACGAGAGCAGCGACGATCTGCGCATCAAGACCGTGGTGCCGACGCGCAAGGCGCTCGACTACTTCGAAAAGCTGGCGGCGTGTCTCGAAGAGGCCAAGAAGCGTTGAACGTCGCGGGACGCCATATCACGAACATCGGCAACGAACGATATAATTCGTCGCTTCCCCGCGCCATGGCGCAGTAAATTTTTCCACCAGGTCGTATTCCCATCGGAGAGCGGGGACGGCCAGCAGTGTCCGACAGCCTCCGTCGCAATCGCAGGCGTTGTGCTGCACCCAGTCTGCGATTGTCATGTCCTTCCCGCGTTTCGAGGTCGCATCCTGCCGTCGTGCTTCGACGGCCGCGCGTCGTGTCCGTGTCGTTTTCGTTGGCGCGTTCGGGGCTTGCGTCCTTCCATCGTCGAGCGCGTGGGCCGCTGAAAGCGATCCGGCCGCGCAACAGCTCACGCCGATCATCGTCAAGGCTGAAAGGCAGCCCGCCGCCGAGCAGCGCACGCCGATCGCCATGAGCGTCTATGGCGATGCCTTCATCGAAAGCACCGGCGTCAGCGATATCAAGTCCCTCGCCACGATCGCGCCCGACCTCAACTATGCGCAGGTGCAAACCGTC
>NZ_JAQQDB010000022.1:0-122458 GCF_046030135.1 Caballeronia jiangsuensis | reverse complement strand
CAGCTCTCCCCAGCCTAAGCACTTCACACCGGCCGCGGCACAGACGATTGGCCTAATGGCCCGGCAGTAGCGAGTGCCCCCGCAAGCAGACAAAGGCTTGGACCGCGCACGGTCTGCCACCTCGCGCCGCTTGCGTTATTGGTTCAGCACCAAATGGCTCCGGCCCGCTTCGCGGCCGACGGGTCAATCGGGTTCGCGTACGCTTCTTCTCCGACGGTTTCCCTCGCATACCCTACGGCAGCGCGCAGCGCTGTGCCGAAGCTCTTTCGTGCTGAACCAGCGCGCTGAATCGTCTCGGGCGTCAGACCGTGCGCGAGCCAAGCCCGATTGGGCCTTTGGGGGCGACACTTAGGCGAGTGCCATTGGCGGCTGGCAAGCATGGCCAACGTGCGTGTAACCGCGGGCGTAAGCGAGCTGCTTTCTTTGGTTACTTTCTTTGCAGCAGCAAAGAAAGTGACCCCCGCCCCGGGGAGGGGCAGTGCCAATAGACCGACACGAACACAGGATTCCCCGAAAAACAATCGCCGCTAAGCAAACAGGGACTTCATTGCCCGAACGAAACGCTTTCTGTATCGTGGCCCGAAGAATGCTGAAAATTTCAGCAAAGCCAAGGAAAGCAAACCCGAAATGGACCCTAAAAGCGAAGCGATAAAAACCGACGTATTGATCATAGGCGCAGGCCCGGTAGGCCTATTCGCCGCCTTCGAGGCAGGCGTGATCGGTCTCACATGTCAGATCGTCGATACGCTCGGCCGCATCGGCGGGCAATGCATCGAGCTCTATCCCGACAAACCGATCTACGACATCCCCGCGATCCCTTCCTGCACCGCCCGCGAGCTCGTCGATCGCCTGCTGGAGCAGATTCGCCCCTTCGACGTCCCGATCCATCTCGACCAGCGCGTGCAGTCCGTCACGCAGCGCGAGGACGATCATCGCTGGACGGTGACGACCGAACGCGGCATGACGTTCGACTGCGCCGCGATCCTGATCGCCGCGGGCAACGGCGCGTTCGTGCCGCAGCGGCTGCAATTGCCCGAAGCCGCCGCGCTCGAAGGCAAGGACGTGCACTACAGCGTCTTGCGCGCAGCGGATTTCGCGGACAAGGCGGTCATCGTCGCGGGCGGCGGCGATTCGGCGCTCGACTGGGCGCTCGCGTTGAAAGGCATCGCGAAGAAACTCACGCTCGTGCATCGGCGTAACGGCTTTTCGGCGGCGGCGAACTCGGTCGCGACGATGAAGCGCGCAGTCGAAGCAGGCGAGATGGAGTTCGTCGTCGGCATGATCGAATCGCTCGATGCACCCGATAACACGCTGCGCGGTGTGCGCATCAAACAGGTGGAAGGCTCGACCGATATCGAAGTGGACAAGATCGTCGCGCTCTACGGTCTCGTGTCGGAACTCGGGCCGATCGCTACGTGGAATCTCGATGTGCGCGGCGGACGCATCGAAGTGGATACGTCGAACTATGAATCCTCGCGGCCGGGCATTTTCGCGGTCGGCGATATCGCCAACTATCCGAACAAGCAGAAGCTCATTCTGTCGGGCTTCCATGAAGCGTCGCTCGCGTTGCGCAAAGCCTATTCGTATGCGTATCCCGAGAAAAAGCGCGTGCACGTGCATTCGAGTTACGACGCAAAACTCGCCGAGCGCGTGAACGCCGCGCATGCCACCGACGACGCGTGATCGTGCGCATCGTCGCGTGGCTGTTGCTGGCGTCGCTCGCCGGCGCGGCGATGTTCGGCTACGCGATCTATTCAAAGCGCATCGTGTTGCCCGAGCGCTACGATCCCTTCGCACCGCTCGATGTGCGCGCGCCGCAAGGTCCGCTCACGCGCTTCAGGTTATTGCGCACGATGCACGACACGCAACTCTGCGACGCCGCGCTCGCGCGCTCCGGTCTCGTGTATCGCGAGATGGCCGATGCAACGGGGCAGGGCGGTTGTGCGCTCAAAGACGTGGTGCGCGTCACGCAGACTGAAGACCTGCGCTTCAGTTCGCCCTTTCTCGCGACGTGTCCGCTCGCGCTCGGCATCGCATATTTCGAACATCAGTATCTTCAGCCCGCCGCGCTCGATATCTACGGCGAGCGCGTCGCGCGCATCGAGCATGTCGGGAGCTATGCGTGCCGCAACGTGAATCATCAGCAGGACGCCGCGCTGAGCCAGCATGCGAGCGCGAACGCCATCGATCTCACGGGCTTCGTGCTGGATGACGGACGCCGCATCACGCTCGCGCGCTGGGACGATGCGGCCTCGCCCGACGGACAGTTTCTGCGCCGCGTTCACGAAGGCGCGTGCCACGCATTCGCGACCACGTTAGGTCCCGATTACAACGCGCTGCACGAGACGCACTTTCACGTCGACATGGGACCGTATCGCATCTGCCGCTGAATTACGCGTGACGATGCGCCGGATCGCGGCACGTCGCGTGATCGTGCGGCTGATCGTTCCATGCCGAACCGAGGATGATGCTGCAGAAATTCAGCCGCCGGTAGTTCGGGTCCTTCAACGCGAGCACATCGGCCTTGACGTTGCCGAAGGTCGATTCGGGCTTGCCGATCGTGCCTTTGGCGAATGCATCGATGATGCCTTCCTTGAAGTTCGTCTCGCGCGGATGCGCGGCGACCACGAGACGCCGCTGGTCCGCGCTGAACTCGTCGTAGGCGAGACCGAGCACATCCATTTCGACACCCGCCGTGACGAGCGCGACCACCGGCTTCTTGTACTGCGGAATGCCGGGCGTCGTATGCAGCGCGATCGCGTCCCACACCTGCTCGATCTCGTATTCGCCGATGCCATGCTGACGCAGGAAATCGCGCGCGGCGTTCGCGCCATCGACTTCGAAGCGATCATGCGCGCTGCTGTACGCTTCGGTCAGCCCCATGTCATGGAACATCGCGCCGATATAGAGCAGTTCGGAATCGTACTTCAGTTGCTTGCGTTCGCCCGCGAGCGCGCCGAACAGGAACACGCGACGCGAATGGTTGTAGAGCAGATCGGGCTCGGTATCGCGCACGAGTTGCGTGGCTTCGCGCGCCATCTGGCTGTCGGGAATCCTGATGCCTGCGATGATTTCGCTCATGAGTATGGCTCCGTGATAGGGGTCGATCGAAGACGCGAATGCCTGTGCGTTGCTAAAATCGCGCAGCGCGTCGGATGCCTTTAGTCTCGTCAAAACGCCTTCACGTCTCAATCGAAACGACGCGTCGAAGCCTGCCAGGCGCACGCCGTCTTCTGCCATGCGCGCTCATCACGGACCTTCCATTCGATGCGTACAGTTGCTATCGCAATCTTCCAGGGCGTGCAGGCGCTCGATGTGGCCGGTCCCGTCGATGTGTTCGCGGAAGCAAACGGCTTCATTGCGCCATCGTGCGCGTATGAGATCACGCTCGTCGGTCCGGAAGAGCGCATCGTGCGCGCATCGAACGGCACGCGGCTCGTCGCGGATCTGTCTTTCGACGAAGCGGATCGGCGTTACGGCACCGCGCTCGTCGCGGGCGGCCCGGCGCTTCCCGTCGATGATCCCGATCCCCGTCTGACCCACTGGCTCGCGGATGTCGCCTCGCACTGCGAGCGCTACGGCTCGATCTGCACGGGCGCGTTCGCGCTCGGACACGCGGGCCTGCTCGACGGCCGCGATGTGACCACGCACTGGCAGAACGCGCCGCGCCTCGCGGAGCGTTTTCCGCGCGCACGCGTCGAGCTGGATCGCATCTACATGCGCGACGGCAGGCTCGTCACGTCGGCGGGCGTGACGGCGGGCATCGATGTCGCGCTCGCGCTCGTCGCCGAAGATCACGGCGCGCAGGTCGCGCTCGCGGTCGCGAAGCGCCTCGTCGTGTTCGCGCAGCGTCGCGGCGGCCAGTCGCAATTCAGCCCGTATCTGAGCGCACCCGCCGACGAAACATCGCCGGTCGCGAAAGTGCAGGCCTATGTGATGGAGCATATCGGCGAGCGGCTGTCGGTCGCGCAACTGGCGAGCGTCGCCGGCATGAGCGAGCGCAACTTCGCGCGCGCCTTCGTGCAGCTCGCGCAGATGACGCCGCATGAGTTCGTCGAACGCGCGCGTGTCGACGCGGCCCGCAATGTGCTCGAGAGTAGCGACACGCCGCTGAAAACCGTCGCCTACGATTGCGGCTTCGGCACGGCGGATCGCATGCGGCTCGTGTTCACGCGGCGGCTCGGTGTGTCGCCGAACGACTATCGGCTGAGTTTTCGCACGCGCTTTACGAAGTGACTCGCGTGATCGCGCGCCGACGTGTTACGCCGAGTTCGTTAAAATTCGTGATGAACGCGGCACGTGCGGCACTGTGCGCGCGCCGCAGAATCCACCCTCGACATATCGGAACAGCGAATGACGAAACATGAGACCGCCATGCAAGATCCCTACGAACGACGCGCGTTGCTGCTGCACCTCGGCGACGTGCTTGAGTCGGTGTTTTGCCTGAGCCAATGCGCCGACGAATACGCGAGCATCGGCGAAGCGGTGAAGGGCAACGAGGCGCTTGCAGGCTTCACGCTGCTCGGCTTCATCGACCCGAAGATGGCGCCGCGCGATTTCATCCGCCGTGCATCGGGCGCGTTCTTCGTGTGGCCGAAAGCCCTCCTCGACGAAACGCTCAATCGCCCGCTGCTCGCCAACACCGTGAAGCACGATCTCTTCGCGGACAACGCGAAGGGTTGGGATGCATACGTGGAAGAGCGTCGCAAGGAAGTGCCGTGGTTCGGCGAGGCGTTGCCAGAGATTGCGGAGAGCGCGGAGCCTGCGCACGCGGCGAGCACTCCGGCTCCCGTTCCCGCTTCCGCACCCGCTCCTCAGAAGCAGAAGGGCAAGGCCAAGTCCGAGAAGCCATCGCGCTATTCGACATGGCCGTGGCCCGACAAGCCCGCCGACGCGTAACCTTATTGCTTCTTGCCCATGCCGCTTGCGCCCGCATCGAAGCCGATCCCGTTCGGCCGGTCGGGCGCGGCGCCTTTGCCCGATGACGTCTTGCCCGGACGTGTCTTGAGCGCATCGCTCGCGTTCGCGGCCGCAGTCGCAGGCGGCGTGACGTTTTTCTCCTGATACGCGGGCGTGCTGTCGTATTGGAGCTGTTTCGGTTTTTGCGGCGCTTGCTGAGCGCTCGCCACGACGGCCAGCGTGCCGCCGAGCAGAATCCCCGTCATGCGCCCGAGTGTGCCGATTTTGGGTCTCATCTGCTGCCTCCGTTTATCGCCTTGTACTTTCCCTTCTTCTAGCAAAGCGCGGACCCGCCGCTTGCGGCGTTCGACCGCACGATTGTCGTTGCTCAAGCCTTGTCGCCGCTGGCTGTGCGCGCGTGCTTGCGCGTTGAGCCCGGTCAATGGCGCGTGCGCGCCCGCCCGGGAGAATCCCCGTATTTAACGTGGGAAAGATAGAAATGAAGAAAGTCTTCGGGGCAATGGTGATGGCATGCGCGTCCTTGTTTGCGGGCAGGGCGCACGCGGCGGGCGATGCACCGTCGGGTGATTCGATGAGCGGCATTCACGCGGGCGACATTCTGGTGCGTCTGCGCGCGATCAGCATCCAGCCGGATGTGCATGCGGGCGGCGCACTCGGCACGCTCGGTGTCGATGTGAACAACGCGATCGTGCCCGAACTCGATTTCACCTACATGATCCGCGACGAGATCGGCGTCGAACTGATTCTCGCCACGTCGCGGCATCAGGTGACGTCGAATATCGGCGCGCTTGGCGGCGTGAACGTGCTGCCGCCGACGCTGCTCCTGCAATACCACTTCAATCACGCGGGCCGTGTGCGTCCGTATGTCGGCGCGGGGGTGAACTACACGGTTTTCTATAACGACAAGCTGAAGGCGGGCGACACGCCGGTGTCGATCAGACACAGCAGCTTCGGCCCGGCGCTGCAGGCCGGCGTCGATGTGCAGGTCGCGAAGAATCTCTTCGTCAACGCGGACCTGAAGAAGATCTGGATGCGCACGAGCGCGTCGGCGGACGGCGCCGATCTCGGCTCGCTCAAGATCGATCCGTGGGTCGTGGGTATCGGCGTCGGCATGAAGTTCTGACGCGCGTTTTCCCGGCGAGTGTGCGCCGCCCCGCGTTCCGTCTGGAAATTGGCGGAAGATACCGGTGCTTCTGGCGTGGACGGTTTCGCGGTCGCGGTATCCTTTGCAGCAGGCCCGGCGCAGACTCGCTCCGCTCGCGCATGCGCGAACGGTGCGTGAGCTGCAACGACTAATAAAACCGCATCGGGGAACTGCAAGCCAATGAGACCTTCCACTTACGCGGGAATCGCTCTGCTCGCGGCGTGTGGCGCCGCTGCCGCGCAACAGCCGCTCGCCCTGCCCGGACGCAGCCAGAGCGCGTGGCAGCAATCGGTCGATAACGCCGCCTGCTACGGTTATGCCAATCAGACGACCAAGGTGAACGTCGCGCGCGAGCCACAGACGCCGCCACGCGACGCCCAGCGCGAAACGCGCGTGCTGACGCCGCCGCGTCCGCTCGAACCGCCTTTGCCGGCGGGCGCGTCGGGCGCGCTCGCGGCTTCCGCTGCCGCGCCGGCATCGGGCGCTTCGGCGGCGATCGCGGCATCGAGCTTGCCGCCGGGGAGAGTCTCGGGTGCTTCCGGGCTGCCCGGCGCGTCCGGTCCGATGCCCGGCATGCCTGCGGTGCCCGCATCGATGGCGGCTGGCGCGTCCGGCGCATCGGATGCGATCTACGGCGGCGACATGAAGATGCCGCCGCTGCCGCCGCCCGAACCGCCGATGACGCGCTACTGGCGCGCGTACAGCGAGTGCATGCAGAATCGCGGCTACTTCACGCGATGAACCGTCACAGCGCCGCATGAATGCCCAGCCGATCCACGAAGGCGGATGCGCATGCGGCGCGGTGCGCGTGCGTGTGCTGGGCGAACCGAACGAAGTGAATCTGTGCCACTGCATGACGTGCCGGCGCATTCACGGCGCGCCGTTCGGCGTCTATGCGATCTTTCCGCGCGACGCGTTTCAGGTCACGGGCGACACGGTGGCATGGGAAAGTTCGACGACAGGCAAACGCCATCACTGCCCGTCGTGCGGCTCGCCGGTCTATCTGGCGTTCGATGGCGTCGATGAAATCGAGGTGCCGACTGGCATCTTCGACGAGACCGGTCTTTATCCGCCGCAGTACGAAATCTGGTGCAAGAGCGCCGAGCCCTGGCACGACGCGCAGGGACGGCCGCGCTTTGCACGCGGCGCGCCCTGATCAAACCATCAGCACTCGACGATCGCCTTCACGACGCCCGCCTTCGGATCGAGCAGCGACGCGAATTGCTCGGGCACATCGCTCAACGTCAGGCGATGCGTGTTGAGCGCATCGGTCGGCACTTCGCCCTTGCGCATCGCCGCGAGCACGGTCTCGAAGTCTTCGGGCGTCGCGTTGCGGCTCGCGAGCAGCGTCGCCTCGCGCTTGTGGAACTCGGGATCGGCGAACGAGATGCGATCCGGCACGATCGATACCAGCACGTACTTCCCGCCGTGCGCGATGAACTCGAAGCCGCGTTCCATCGCGCGCGAATTGCCGGTCGCGTCGAAGACCACATCGAAGAATTCACCGTTCGTGAGTGCCGACAACGCCTGCTTGTCGTGCTCGCCGATCTGCACGGTGGCGTCCACTTTCAGTTCGCGCTTGCAGAACGCGAGGCGATCTTCGCGCGTGTCGAGCGCGGTCACGTTCGCGCCGCGCAGACGCGCGAACGTGATGGCCGCCATGCCGATCGGACCCGTGCCGACGACCAGCACGCGCTGACCCGGCTTCACGTCCGCGCGGCGCACGGCGTGCGCGCCGATCGCGAGGAATTCGATCATCGCGGCCTGATCGAGCGTGACGCCCTCGGCCTTGTGGACGAATTGCGCGGGCAGATTCAGATACTCGGTGAACGCGCCGTCGCGATGCACGCCGAGCACCTGGATGTTCACGCAGCAGTTGGTCTTGCCCTGAAGGCACGCGATGCACTCGCCGCACGACAGATAGGGCATCACGTAGACGGTATCGCCCGCTTTCAGGCCGCTCGCCGGGTCCGCTTCCTCGATCACGCCGGACAACTCGTGGCCCATCACTCGCGGATACGAGAGATAGGGCTGATTGCCGGTGAAGATGTGCAGGTCGGTGCCGCACACGCCGACGCGCTTCACGCGCAACAGCACTTCGTTCTCGCCGCGCCGCGGCTTCTCGCGCTGTTCGGCTTTCAGGGTTCCGGGCGTTTCGCAGATGACGGTCAGCATGCTTTTGTCTCGTGGTGTCTTTGGAGTGGGGCGTCCGACAATCTAACGATGCCCGGCGATTTGGTCAAGCCAATTTCGATATCTAAAAAGTGGTAAGGCCAGAATCGCGGCCAGCGGCGCGTGCGGTTTCGCCTTATATTTCCACCAGAGCGAACCCCGCAAAACACGCAAAAAGGACGGCACGTGCAGCAGCTTCATGAATTCGTCGAGCGGCATCCGCGGCTTTTCGTGCTGTCGGGAGCGGGCATCAGTACCGAGTCGGGCATTCCCTGTTATCGCGACCGCGAAGGGCAGCGCACGGGCCGTGCGCCGATATTGCTGAAAGACTTTCTCGGCTCGGATTACGCGCGCCGCCGCTACTGGGCGCGCAGTCTCATCGGCTGGCCGGTCGTGCAGAACGCGCAGCCGAACGCCGCGCATCATGCGCTACGGGCGCTCGATGCGCGCTCGCGGGTGCATCGGCTCGTCACGCAGAATGTCGATGGGCTGCACATTCGTGCGGGCAATCCCGATGTGATCGAGTTGCACGGCAATATCGGGCGGGTGCGCTGCATCGAATGCGGCGAGCGGCATACGCGCGCGGCGGTGCAGCGCATGCTCGAAGCGGCGAATCCGGATTTCGTCGGCCACACGGCGCCTGCGGTGCCGGACGGCGACGCGCATATCGAGGATCTCGACTTCGCATCGTTCGATGTACCCGGCTGCACGCGCTGCGGCGGCGTGCTCAAGCCCGACGTGGTGTTCTTCGGCGAAAGCGTGCCGCGCGTGCTCGTCGACGACGCGGCGCGCTCGCTCGAAGCCGCCGACGCGATGCTCGTCGTCGGTTCGTCGCTGATGGTGTACTCGGGCTATCGCTTTTGCGAGTGGGCCGCGAATAGCGGCAAGCCGATCGCCGCGATCAACATCGGCAAGACGCGCGCCGATGCGCTCCTCGCGCTGAAAGTCGAAGCGCCGTGCTCGGAGGCGCTCGAACGATTGATCGAGCGCCTCGATGCGCGGCCGGTGGCGGGCTAGCGGTTACTTCGATTCGCGCGAAAGCGCTTCGATGCCTTCGAGCAGGCGCTCGGCGTCCGACATGCGCGAGAACAGGGCGGGCGTCACGCGCACGACTTCGCCCGAGTCGGGACCGGGGCGCGTCACCGTGAACACGCCGAAGCGCTCGCGCAGCGCGGCGACGATCGCATCGCAGCCTGCTTTCGTCGCGCGTCCGTGCAGCCGGAAGGCAGTGATGCCGGCAGTCATCGACGGATCATCCGGCGTCATGATCTGCACGCCGGGCAGCGTGCGCGCGGGTTTCGCCCAGGCATCGCGCAAGGCACGCAAGCGCGCTTCCTTCGCCTTCGAGCCGATCGCCCGATGCACATCCAGCGCCGCGGGCAGCGTGAACCACGCGGCAAAGTTCGGCGAGCCGGTGTGCACGCGCGCGCGGATATCGTCGGCGGGCCAGGTGCGGTCACCGAAATACGGATCGATAGATGCGACGTGTCCCTTACGGATATAGATCGCACCGCAGCCGAGCGGCGCGCCGATCCACTTGTGCAGATTCAGCGCGGCGAACGGTGCGTTCAGGTCGGGCACGTCGAAATCGAGCTGGCCCCACGAATGCGCCGCATCGACGATCACGTCCGCGCCCGCTTCCTTCGCCATCGCCGATATGTCCGCGACCGGCAACACGAGACCCGTCGCGAAGCACACATGCGAGAGCAGCACGAGCCGCGTGCGCGGATGCGCGCTCAAGGCTTTCGCGTAGGTTTCGAGAACGGCTTCGCGCGTGGCCGGCTCGGGCATCGTGATGCGCACGGGCGTGACGCCGCGCCGCTCGCGCAGCCATTCCATCGCGTCCTTGCCGCAGGGGTAGTCGAGATCGCTGTAGAGCACGGTGTCGCCGGGCGCCAGACGGTTGTAGCCGCTGATGAGCGCGAGCAGCGCTTCGGTCGCATTGCGCGTCAGCTCGATCTCCTCGACCGCACAGCCCATCTCCTTCGCGACGCGCTCGCGCAAGCCCTGATACAGCGTCATCAGATGCGGACGGATCAGCAATGTCGTCTCGTGGTTCACGCGCTCGGTCCAGTGATGGAACATCGCCTTGACCGGCTCGGTCATCGCACCCCAGAAGCCGTTCTCCAGATTGATCAGCGCATCCGACTGGCGCCACAGTCCGCGCACCGCGTCCCAGTAATTTTCGTCGGTGGCGAGGCCGGCTGCCGGCGTGGATGGGAGCGCAGCGAGCGCGGCTTCGAATTCGGGTGTGCGGTAGTCGAGGATGTCGGGCATCGTTCTGAATGTTCCGTGAAGAAAAGGCAATATTTACTCAAGATGACGTGATGCATCGTAACGGAATTACCGGTTTAACTTGGACAAAGTGCAGACTATTTGCATCTTTTGCCCTTCAGAGCAATTTTGGCGGGCCGTAATCAGCAAGAAGAGCGTTGAGATCACGCCGTATGTCCCCTTGAACGGACCCTGAGAGAACCCAAAACATGAACCTCAAGAACATCACGATCAAAAATAAGTTGGTCGCTGGATTCGGTATTCTGGCTGTACTGGTCGTGCTTGTGGCGGGCATGTCACTGCGCGCGCTGTCCGTCGCGACGGACGGCTTCGCGCACTATGTGAACGGTATCAACGCGCGAGCCGACGTGGCCAGTCAGATTCGCACGGCTGTCGACCGCCGCGCGATCGCCGCGCGCAATCTCGTGCTCGTCACGAAGCAGTCCGACCTCGATCTCGAGAAAGCCGATGTCCTGCGCGCGCACGACGACGTGCAGGCGCGTCTGAAGCAACTCAACGACATGATCGCCGCCGCGACCGATACCAGCGAAAAGGCGAAGAGCCTCGTCGCCGAAATGGGACGTGTGGAGGGCTTATACGGGCCGGTCGCGACAAATATCGTCGGACTCGCGCTCGCGGGCAAGCGTGACGAGGCGATCCAGAAGATGGACGACGAATGCCGCCCGCTGCTCGCGCAACTGGTGAAGGCCACCGACGATTACGCGACCTACACCGCCTCGCGCCGCGAGGAAATCGTGCGCGCAGACGCAGCCAGCTACGAGATGCAGCGCAACGTGCTGATCGCGCTGTGCACGGCGGCGGCGCTCTTCGCGGTCGCTGCGGGCATGGCGATCACGCGCTCGATCACGACACCGATCGGCGAGGCGGTCGGCATCGCGCAGACGGTGGCGCGCGGCGATCTGACGAGCCATATCGTCGCCGAAACGAAGGACGAAACCGGCGACCTGCTGCGTGCGCTCGCGACGATGAACGCGCGTCTCACCGAAACCGTGGGCCGCGTGCGCGAAAGCAGCGGCTTGGTCGGCGGCGCGGCGAAGGAGCTCGCCACCGGCAACACCGATCTGAGCCAGCGCACCGAAGAACAGGCCGCGTCCTTGCAGGAAACGGCGGCGAGCATGGAAGAGCTCACGTCCACCGTGCGTCAGAACGCCGAGAACGCGCAGCAGGCGAGTTCGCTCGCGTCGAATGCATCGGATATCGCGAAGAAGGGCAGCGATGTCGTCGGCCGCGTGGTCGAGACGATGAACGGCATCAGCGACAGCTCGGGCAAGATCGCGGAGATCACGGGGATCATCGAAGGCATCGCGTTCCAGACCAATATTCTCGCGCTCAACGCGGCCGTTGAAGCGGCGCGGGCGGGTGAGCAGGGCCGCGGCTTCGCGGTCGTCGCGAGCGAAGTGCGCAGCCTGGCGCAGCGCTCGTCGACGGCGGCCAAGGAGATCAAGGAACTGATCACGGATTCCACCGCCAAGGTGCGCGACGGTTCCATGCTGGCAGGCGAAGCGGGCACGACGATGGCCGAAGTGACGCAGGCCGTCGCGCGCGTGACGGATATCATGCAGGAGATCGCGGCGGCGTCGGCGGAGCAGGGACGCGGCATCGAACAGGTGAATCAGGCCATCACGCAGATGGACGAAGTCACGCAGCAGAACGCGGCGCTCGTTGAGGAAGCGGCGGCGGCTGCGTCGTCGCTGGAAGAGCAGGGACGCAGGCTCAACGAGGCGGTGGCGTTCTTCACGGTAGAAGCGCAGGCGTCGACGTTCACGCGGGCCGCGCCGAGCGTCGCGCGTGCGCCGGTTGCGAAGAAGCCCGCGCCTCGCGTGGCCCCGGTTGCAGCCGCCAAGCCCGTGAGCGCCGACGGCTGGAGCGCCTTCTGACGCCGGCTCAGGCGTTCACATCGACGATCACGCGCCCCTTTACTTCGCCGCGCAGCAAGCGCGCGGCGACATCGGGCGCGTCGGCCAGAGGAATGGCGGTCGCGACGCTTTCGATGGTCGCGACCGGCACTTCATCGGCGATCGCTTTCCATGCCGCGATGCGCCGCTCGCGCGGCACATAGACGCTGTCTACGCCCAGCAGAGCGACGCCGCGCAGGATGAACGGCGCAACCGACGCGGGCAGATCCATGCCTTGCGCGAGCCCGCACGCGGCGACCGCGCCGCCGTAGCGCAAGCTCGCGCAGACATTCGCGAGCGTATGACTGCCGACGCAATCGACGGCTGCCGCCCAGCGTTCCTTCTGCAGCGGCTTGCCGGGCTCCGAAAGCGTCGCGCGTTCGACGATATCCGCCGCGCCGAGCTCGCGCAGCCGCTCGGCTTCCTCGGGACGGCCCGTCGACGCGATCACGCGAAAGCCGCGCTTCGCCAGAATCGCGATGGCAAAGCTGCCGACGCCGCCGTTCGCGCCGGTCACGAGCACGTCGCCGTCTTTCGGGCCGACGCCGTGCTTTTCCAGTGCCTGCGCGCACAACATCGCGGTATAGCCGGCGGTGCCGATGGCCATCGCCTGGCGCGTCGTGATATTCGCGGGCAGCGCGATCAGATGATCGCCCGGCACACGCGCTTTCTGCGCGAGCCCGCCCCAGTGCGTTTCGCCCGCGCCCCAGCCGTTCATCACGACCCTGTCGCCGGGTTGGTAGTCCGGATGCGAGCTCGTTTCGACGACACCCGCGAAGTCGATGCCCGGCACCATCGGCCAGGTGCGCACGACCGGCACTCGGCCGGTGATCGCAAGGCCATCTTTGTAGTTGAGCGTGGAGAACTCGACGCGCACGAGCACGTCGCCGCCATCGACGGACGAAGCCAGGCGCGATTCGTCGATCGACTGAATGGACGCGACCGTGCGGTCGTCCTGTTTGTCGAGCATGAGGGCTTTGAACATCGGCGGTTTCCGGTTGAGGTCAAGCGAAAGAGGCGGCGCGCGGCCGCCTCTGGCCAAGCTTAATGATGCTCGAATTCCGCGCGCGGCTTCGGCGTCGGCTTCACCTTGTTGTACTGGAACTCGGGCAGCGCCTTGATCGCGTCCTTGGTTGCGCCCGCGAGCACGAACTGGCCGTTTTTCACGTCGAGCTGCTCGATGGGAATCGCGACATCGTGGCGCGCCACGCCGAGGAACTTGTTCGCCGCGATGATCGCGAACGAAACGGATTTATCCGGCGCGACGATGATGTCATTGATCACGCCGACGCGTTGCCCCTGATCGTTCACGACGGGCTTGTTGAGGATGGATTTTTTGACGCTCCAGCCATCGATGATGGCCGTCGATACCTCGACCGATACGCCGAGCGGTTGAGCGCCCGCGACCTGGGCAAACGATGCCGTGGAAGTCAGGCCGAGTGCCGACGATGCAACGAGCAGTGCCACGAGTTTCGATTTCATTGGTTCGATTCCTCAAAGGATTGGGCAAACCGGTTCAATGGAAATGCGCGATTCAAGCTTCCAGCGCGGTAGAAGTTTGAACGTTAATCGTGGTTTCTGCAGGAACGGTGCCGGGTTGCGCCGCGCGCACTGCATTAGTGCGAACGTGCGGCGCATGGCGTTAGCGGATTCAGTGCGTCAGACGCGTGAGCGCGTCGGCTTTGTGCACGGCGCGTTTGCCGCTCTTGTCGCTTTCGACTTCGAAGTGCGGATCGTCGCGCGACGCGTTGACGGTATGACCGTCGAGCGTCGTGCGTTCGGTGACGATGCGCACGATATGCCCGGTCGTCTCGCCTTGCGGCGTGTTCCAGCGGACGTGATCGTGCAGCTTGAAGGATCGGCTCATGGCGCGCGCCTCCTGAAGAATGTGGACGTTTCAGGAGACGCAACCGCCATGCCCGTCATTGAAGACGCGACAGCGTGGCTTCGTCGGCGCGGCCTTCGAAATAGCGGCGCAGTGCTTCGTTGAAGACGTCGGAATCGTCGGCCGTGCGCGCGAAAAGGGTCATCGACGAATGAAATTTCATGTCGTCCGGATAGCCGAAGATGTCGCCGACGCTGCGCCCCTGCACGCCGTTGACGATGCGCGTCAGTTCGACGAGCCGCGCGCCCAGCACGGGGTGCGCGAGATACGCGCGGGCTTCGTCGCGCGATGAGATCGCGTAGTGCTGCGCCATCGCGCTGTGCCCGAGGCCGGCGATCTGCGGGAACACGAACCACATCCAGTGCGTGCGCTTGCGGCCGGCGGAAAGCTCGGCGCGCACGTCGTCGATGACGCTTTCCTGTGCGTCGACGAAACGCTGAAGATCGTAGGGATCGCTCATGGTTTCCTCCTTACGCGACCGCGTCGGCGATGCGTTGTCTCATCGCCGCGTCGGGATAGATGCCGATGCCCGCGCGCGCGTTGTCGATCATGTATTCGCGCCGTCCCGTGCCGGGAATCACGCAGGTCACGGCGGCGTTGCCCAGCACGAATTTGAGCAGAAGCTGTGCCCACGACGCGCAGCCGAGTTCCTGTGCGAAGGCGGGCAGGGGCCGGTTGCGCAGGCTCGCGAGCAGCGACCCGCCGCCGAACGGCTGATTCACGATCACCGCGACGCCGCGATCGGCGGCGAGCGGCAGGAGGCGCGCTTCGGCGTCGCGGTCGTTGGCGGCGTAGTTGATCTGAACGAAATCGATGCGCTCCGAACGCAGCACCGCTTCGACCTGCGGGAACGCGCCGGACGTGTAGTGCGTGACGCCGATATAGCGGATCTTGCCGGCGGCTTTCCAGTCGCGCAGCGTGGCGAGATGCGTGCGCCAGTCGAGCAGGTTGTGAATCTGCATGAGGTCGATGCGATCGGTCTGCCACAGTCGCATCGACTGCTCCATCTGCGCGATGCCGGCCTCGCGTCCGTCGGTCCAGACCTTGGTAGCGATGAACGCCTTGTCGCGCGTGTGCGATTGCGCGAGCAGCGCGCCCGCGACGGCTTCGGAGGAACCGTACATCGGCGATGAATCGATCACCGAGCCGCCTGCCGCGAAAAGCACGCGCAGGACTTCGGCGAGTTCGCGGCGGCGGGCTGCGTCATCGCCGACGTCGAAGGTGCGCCAGGTGCCGCAGCCGACGATGGGCAAAGGCTCGCCGGTCGAGGGAATGGGACGTTTGTGCATGAGTTGGGCGGGCGGTTCGGCGGCTTGGGCTGCCTGGGTTGCGCGGGCGACGAGCGCGGCGGCGGTGAAGTGGAGAAAGTCGCGGCGGGTGGTCATGGGAGGCGCGCGCGGGTCGCGCGATTCGGCGGGTGAAAGGGCATTGTCGCGAGTTTCTGGCCGACGGTGGTCCGTTCGATTTTTTCGCTTCTGGAAACGCACGATGACGCAACTTCGTTTCCATCCTGGGGCCGCTGCGCCTACCTTGGAGTTACGCATTTTTGCGGTTTGACCGCTACGAAGAATTAGCATAACCGGCCGTCACCGGCGACCTCAGCTCACAACATCATGACCCATCCCAACGACCTGCAACACATGGAGCCGCTGGAACTGATCCGCGCGCTTCGGCTGGCTGGCCGCGCCAGAGAGGCGCAAGCCCTCGCGGAGAAGTTGTCGGCGTCTGACGATCCTGGCTGCCATATCGGCCAGCTCGGTATCGACCTGAGCTTCGCCGGGCTGCACGCCGAAGCCGAAAAGCACCTGGAACGCGCTTTGGCCGACGAGTCGCTGTCTCAGCGCGATCGCTACATCATGAGCGAAGAGCTCGCGATCGTGCAATTCATCCTCGGCAAGTTTCACCTGGCGAACGAGCGACACCGCATGATTCGCGGGCGGGCGTACGCGGAAGCCTTCCATAGCCTCATTCTGGGAGATCATCCCGTGTGGCAGGCCACACCGCCGGAGAAGCTCCTCGGCATGGACGAACCCGTCGCGGGCAAGCGGATATTCATCTGCCTGGAAGGCGGTTTCGGGGACTTCGTGCAGTTCTCGCGCTACATCGATCTGCTGCTTCGGGAAGGCGCGCGTGCGGTCGCTGTGGAGCAGTGTCCGGGATGGGAAGAGATTTTCTGGCAAAGCAATGTCGTGACGCTGTCGATGGCGACGGCGGAACAGCGCACGGCCGAACTCGAACGCTGCGATCGCTTTACCTTCGGCTTCAGTCTCTACGCGCGATATCAGCGCTCGCCGTATTTTCCGGCGGAGAATCCGGGGGCGCGCATCGCCATCGATCCGGCCACGGTGTTGTCCGACGAGGCAAGCGCGCTGCTGAGCGCCGACACGAAGCGCCCGAAAATCGGCCTGATATGGAAAAGCGCGAGCGGCGTGCGTCAGGAGCCGTATCGATCGATTCCGCTCAGCCGCCTCGAATCGGTGATGTCAAACCGCGCCTGCCGTTTCTATTCGCTGCAGGTAGGTGAGATCAGCGACGAAGAACGCGCCGTCATGCATCGCCACGATGTGACCGACATGGCGCCGCTTCTCTCGACCTTCGGCGACACCGCCCGCGTGCTCGAAAAGCTCGATCTGCTCATCACCATCGATACGGGCTCGGGGCATCTCGCCGGTGCGCTGAATCGCCTGGTGTGGGTGCTGCTGTCCCAGACATGCGATGCGCGCTGGCTCGACTGTCAGCGCTTCACGCCGTGGTATCCGTCGATGCGTCTTTATCGACAGACCGAACTCGGCAACTGGACCGGGCCGCTCGCCGACATGCAAGTCGACCTCAGTGCTTTCTCAACGCAGGCGTCCGCCGAAAACCCCTGAATCGCTCGCGCCGATGTTCCTCGTCGAAGTGCGCGCGCGCGGGCTTGACGAGATCGCTGCGCGACACGATGCCGACGAGCCTTAGCGACTGCTTGTCCGCGACCACCGGCAGGCGCTCCAGTTCGTGCACGGCAAGGCGCGTCGCGGCAAGCCGGCACGGTTCTCCCGGCAGCGCGAAGACCGGCGCAGCGGGCTGAAGCCGCTGCAATGCCTCACCGATGCTCATACCCGCCTGCGCTTCGTTCAACGTTCCGAGCGCCCCTCGATCCAGCATCCCGACGAGCACGCCGTCACGCACGACCGGATACGCGCGATGCACCTGATGCGGCCCGAAGTGCTTCGCGAGCACATCGCTCAAAGGCGCGGCGGCGTCGATCGTCAGCACGTCGCGCGTCATGACTTCATCGACGTGATGACGCTCCAGCGGATCCACGCCGTATTCGCGATAGATGTGATAGCCGCGCCGCGCGATCTTCTCGGTCATGATCGAGCGCTTCATCACGACCGTCGCGAAGCCGTGCGCGACGAGCGTCGCGGCGAGCAGCGGCAGGAGCGCGTTCGCATCGTGCGTGAGGCCGAACGCGAAGACGATCGCGGTGAGCGGCGCGCCCAGCGTCGCGCCGAGCGTCGCGGCCATGCACACGAGCGGCCAGAGCGCGGCGTCGTGGCCGGGGAGGATCGCGCCGAGCGCGGTGCCCAGGCCCGCGCCGAGCATCAGGAGCGGCGCGAGCACGCCGCCCGATGTGCCCGAGGCAAGCGCGACGACCCAGATGATCGCCTTCACGGCGAGAATCGACAGCGCCACCTTGATCGCGATGTGCTGATGCAGCAGGTCGCCGATTACGTCATAGCCGACGCCGAGCGCGCGCGGCTCGATATATCCGCCGATGCCGACGAACACCGCGCCGATCGCGGGCCACCACATCCAGTGGATCGGCAGCTTGCCGAACACGTCCTCGAGCTTGTAGAGCGCCGCCGACAGCCCCGACGCCAGCGCGCCCGACAGCAAGCCGGCGACGAGGCACGAGAGCAGCGAAATCATCTGCGGCGGCTGCGTTTCGAGCGGAAAGAGCGCGCCCGTGCCGAACACCGACGCGCGCGCGAAGCCCGCGACGGCGCACGCGAGCGCGACCGGCAGGAAGCTGCGCGGCCGCCATTCGAAGAGCAGCAGTTCGACCGCGAGCAGCACCGCCGCGACCGGCGTGCCGAACACGGCGGTCATGCCCGCCGCCGCGCCCGCGACGAGCAGCGTCTTGCGCTCGGCGGCCGTCACGTCGATGCATTGCGCGATCAGCGAGCCGAGCGCGCCGCCCGTCATGATGATCGGGCCTTCCGCGCCGAACGGCCCGCCGCTGCCGATCACGATGCCCGACGACAGCGGCTTCAGAATCGCCACTTTCGGCGACATGCGGCTCTTGCCGAAGAGAATCGCCTCGATGGCTTCGGGAATGCCGTGGCCGCGAATTTTCTCCGAGCCGAAGCGCGCCATCATCCCGACGATCAATCCGCCGATCACCGGAATCACGATCACCCAGGGTCCGAGCGTGTTGAGCGCGGGAGAACGGTCCTCGATCGAGAACGTGCCGAAGAAGAACAGGTTCGTGAAGAGATGGATGAGCCCGAGAAGCACGACGGCCGCGAGCGTGGCGACACCGCCGATGATCGCGGCGAGCCCGCAGATCCTGAGCAGCCGGTCGTTGACCGAAAAGTCGCGCTTGTGATGGTCCATGATCAGTGCTCCAGGAAATTCAGAGATCGATGCTCGGCACGCGGAACGCGCCTTCGAGCGACTTCAGCTCCGCGCGATGCAGCGCGGCAAGCCGTTCGAGCACGTCTTCGCCGCGCGCTTCGAGATGCACCCGGACCTGGCGGCGATCCTCGTCGCTCGGGGCGCGGCGCACGAGCCCGGCCGCCTCGCAGCGCGTGACGAGCGCCACGACGCCGTGATGATGCGATTGCAGCCGCTCCGCGAGTTCGCCGACCGTCGCCCAGTCGCGGCCCGGATACCCCTTGATGTGCAGAAGCAGCAGATACTGCAGCGGCGTGATGCCTTCGCTCTGCGCGGCTTGCTCGGAGAAGCGTTCGAAGCGGCGCATCTGATAGCGGAATTCGGATAACTGTTCGAAGTCCGGCTTGTCGAGCGTGCGAGGGGTTTTCATCGGATTCCAGTCAGCGCGAGGGGGTTCAGGCGCTCTTGCGCTCGCCCACGAAAGATTGCCGATAGAGCCCGGAGATCAGGTCGGTTTCCGTGATCATTCCGGCAAGCTCATCGTGCGTGCCGACCACCGGAATGTGGTGGTGCCCGAAGTGCGCGAACATCGGCACCAGTGCGGCGATCGCAGTGCCGGTCTTCACAGTGCGCACGTCCGTCGTCATCAGCGCGGCGACGAGCGGCGGCGTCGTCGACGGGCCGCGCATGAGCCGCTCGATCGCGCGCTTCATGCCCTCGACGATGCCGCCGCGGCGCACCGGCGCCAGGTCCGCGCGCGTGACGATGCCGCACACGCGGCGCGTCGCGTCGATCACCGGCAGCGCCTTCACCTGATGCCGGTCGATGAGCGCGAGCGCCGCCTGCGCGCTCGTATCGGGCGTCACCGACACGATCGCGCGCGACATGATGTCCGCGCACGTGAATTCCGTGAAACGGCGCGCGTAGGCCTGCAACTGCGTCTCGCGCAGGAGCGCTTCGAGATCGTCCGGATCGACGTCGAGCATTTCGCTGCGCCGCGACAGCACGGCTTCGAGATCGGCGCGCGTGAACGAGGCGGCGTCGGGCGGCGCGTTCGCGGGTTTCGGCGCGGCGTGGCCGTGCGGATAGCGATGGCCCGTCAACGCATGAAACACGATCGCCGACGAAAGCAGCGCCGCCGACTGGATCGCCACCGGCGCGAACACGAAGCCGAAGCCGAGCGCATGAATCGACGGTCCGCCGAGCACGGCCGTGAGCGCGACCGCGCCCGAAGGCGGATGCACGCAGCGCAGCGCGAACATCGCGCAGATCGCGAGACAGACGGCGAGCGCGGCGGCGTCGACGGGATCGTGGATGAGCATCGCGCAGGCGACGCCGACCGTCGCCGACACGAGGTTCCCGCCGATGATCGACCACGGCTGCGCGAGCGGACTCGCGGGAACGGCGAAGAGCAGCACGGCGGAGGCGCCCATCGGCGCGATGAGAAACGGAATGGCCGCTGCGTCGCCGACCAGGAGATGCGCGAGGCCGCCCGTCAGCGCGATGCCGATCAGCGCGCCCAGACCGCCGCGCAGCCGCTCGGTCCAGCGCAGCGTGACAGGAGCGGGGAGAAAGCCTTGCAGCCAGCGAAGCAATACGTTACGCGACACTTTTCAGCGTTCCGGAAGAGTCAGTGGAGGGTCACACTGGCCGGCCGGATCGGTGGCGCGAAAGCAAGCGTGCGACGATCCGAAAATTATATCCCAACATGATACAAATTGTCGCATGTCGCGATTCGTCGCGGCGAAACGGCGTGCGCGTCCTCCTGTACGATAAGTTTTCTCCCTGCGGCGCGGGCTCTCACATGTTTCGTCGCTTCATTCCCGATCTGGCGTGCGTCATCGTCGGCATGTGCGTGTGGTCGTGCGCCCTTGCCGCGACGGACGACGATCCTTCCACCGTCGTCAGCGACGTTCACGAGTTCGTCGTCGCCGCCGATGGCTCGCTGACCGAAGACGACGACGCCGTGCTGCGCGCGAACACGTCGGCGGGCGTCGACGAGATCGCGCAGCGCTATGTCTGGTACGACAAGAGCGTGTCGAAGGTGGATATCGTCGAGGCCTATTCGGTCGATGCGAACGGTGCGCGCCACGACGTCTCGCCCGATCAGATCCGCGACATTCAGGAGCCGCGCTCGGCGGGCGCGCCGACGTTTCAGGACGCGAAACTGCGCGCGGTGATCTTTCCGGCGGTGGGCATCGGCTCGACGGTGCATCTGCGTTCTCGCAAGAGCCAGGCGGCGGCGGTGATTCCGGGGCAGTTCAACTATTACGTCGATCCGGGGCCGAGGCCCGTGTTGCAACAGCGGCTCGTCTTCGATCTGCCGGCGGACAAGCCGCTTTATGCCGACGCGCGCGGTTACGTCGCCGAGCCGCCCGTCACGGAAAACGGGCGCACGCGTTATGCGTTCGTCTACCGGCGCGACCGTATCGCGCGCATCGAAAGCGGCTCGGTGGGCTATGCGCAGTACGGCGATCGCCTGATGGTCACGACCTTTCCCGATTACGCGAGCTTCGCGAAGAGCTATCGCGAAGCGGCCGCCGACACGGGCGCGAGCGCTCCCGCCATCCGCGCGCTCGCGCAATCGCTCACGAGCAACGACGCCGACGACCGCGCCAAAGCCAAAACGCTCTACGACTGGGTGCGCCACTCGATCCGCTATGTCGCGATGTTCATCGGTCAGAGTCCCGCCGTGCCGCATCGCGTGACCGATGTGCTCGCGAACCGCTACGGCGATTGCAAGGACCACGTCGCGCTCTACGGCGCGCTGCTCGATGCCATCGGTATTCGCAACGAGCCCGCGCTGATCGGTCTGGGCTCGGTCTATACGCTGCCGTCGGTGCCGGGATACGGGTCGGGCGCAATCAATCACATCGTCACGTGGCTGCCCGATCTGAACCTGTATGCGGACAGCACGGCGTCGAGCGTCGAGTTCGGTTTTTTGCCGCTCGCCGACATGGATCGCCCCGCACTGCTCGTGAACACCGGCGCGCTCGCCCGCACGCCCGCGACCCAGCCGCTCGCGCGCACGGCGCGTCTGCAGATCGAGGTCGCGCCGCAAGGCGAGGCGAGCTTCGCCTACTGGGTGGAGGATGCGGGATGGAGCGCGGAAATCGAGCGCATGAACCTGCGGCTCGCGAATGCGCAGCGGCGCGACCAGATCGCGGCGGACCGGCTGCGCTTCACGAACCTGCGCGGCGCGGGCGCGCTGACGACGAGCGATGTCGATGCAAGCGGCGGCCCGTTCGCGACGACGCTGCGCGGCACGCTCGACGATGTCGTCTGGCCGACCGGCACGACGGCGCTGCCCGCGCTTTCGAGCCTGTCGGGCGGCATCGCGACGGCGACGCGCAACTGGCTCGCCGAGCGCACGCGCACGCAGCCGTATCTGTGCATCGGCGGAACGTTCGACGAGGTCTCGCAGATCTCGCTGCCGAAGACGATGCGCGTGGCCGAGGTGCCCGCCGATCAGGATCTGACGAGCGATTTCTTTCGCTACCGCTCGCGCTATCTCTTCGATCCGTCGACCAATGTCGTGCAGATTTCGCGCACGCTGGAAGCGCGCTTCGGCAGGCAGGTCTGCACGCCCGACGATTTCCGCGCGGCGCTGCCCGCGCTCAAGACGATCGAGCGGGATGCGCAGGCGCAGATCATCGTGAAGGCCGCTGGCCGATGAAGCTCACTCCATGTCCCGCGCGACGCGAAAGCCGTTCTGCGACTGGCGCACGCTCGAACTGTATTTGAAGCGCGTCGCCGACTGCATGTAGGACGCGCCTTCGCGCCACGAGCCGCCGCGAATCACGCGCACCGAACACGAAGGATCGTCCCACGCGCGGCCATCGACGGGCGCGCTCTTGTACGAGCTATGCCAGCAGTCGGCGACCCATTCCCAGACGCTGCCGTTCATGTCGTACAGGCCATAGGGATTGGCCGCGAACGATCCGACGGGCGTCGGCGCGTCGGGCTTGTACGGATCGCCGCAATCCTTGCAGTCGGCCGTGCCTTTCTTCATCTGATCGCCCCACCAGTAGGTGGATTGCGTGCCGCCGCGCGCCGCGTATTCCCACTCCGCTTCCGTCGGCAGACGATATGCCTTGCCGCCCACCTTGCTCAGCCATTTGACGTAGACCTGCGCGTCGTCCCAACTCACGTTGCGCATCGGCGCATTGCCGGGCGGCGTGGCCGTTTCGCCTTCCGCCGCGACGCGCGTGCACGCGCCCGCATCGACGCAGGCGTTCCATTGCTCGACGGTGACTTCGTATTTGCCGATGGCGAACGCGCGCCCGATCGATACCCGATGCGGCGGCTTCTCGGCGGGATCGTCGTTGTTGCTGCCCATCGTGAAGCTGCCTGATGAGAGCGGAATCAGGACAGGGCACGTCGGGCAATCCTTGATCTCGCCGCCGCTTGCCGTTTTCGCCGCGGGCTTGGTGGTGATGGCGGCGGGCGGCGCCGTCACCGCGGCGGCAGCGGGCGCGGCAGGCACGCTCGGGCGCGGCTTTTCCGGCGCGGTAGTGGTTGCGGCGGCCGGTGCGGACGGCGGCGGCTTGGGCGCCGGTGCGGCAGGCGTCGCGGTCGCAGCCGGTGGCGCGGCCGGCGCCGATGCCGCCGCTTTCGCATTGCCCGCCGCGTGCAGACGATCGATGCGCGCCTTCGCGAGCGCGGCGAAACGGCCATTCGGATACGCCTTCAGATACGCCTCGTAATCGCTCGGATAGGTGCTGTCCTTGATCGATTCCCAGAACGTCAGTTCGTACTGCTCGTTGCTGTCCTTCGGAAGGATGCCGCGCGTGCGCACGGCGTTGGCGGAATCGGCAGGATGGATGGCGTTCGCGTCCGCGATGCGCATGTTCGTAGATGCATCGGCGATCGCAAAGCCTGCATCGAGCGTCGATGCGATCCAAGGCCGCTGCGCGCCACGCGATGTCCGCGCGACATCGGAGGCCGCAGCCGCGAAAGTCGATGGCGTCACCGATGCATCGGCGCCCAACGCACGCAGAAGCGCCGCGGTATAGCGCCCGTTGCGTTCGCTCTCGGCGGCGTCGTTTCCAGGCGCGGCCGCATACGCGACGAGCGTGCGCGGCGGCAGCGTCCACGTCCGCGCGTTCGTTTTTTCGAAGAGATCGGTGAGGCACATGTCGAGCACGACGATGTTCGCCGCGTCCGGCCGCGCACGCGTCATGCGTTCGACGATGTCTTTCGCGGAGAGCGTGTCGCGCACGAGCGTCGCGGGCCGCTGCTCGCGAGCGTCGAGCGGCACGAGCAACGCATCGCCGCCCGCCTGCAATCCGTGGCCCGCGAAATAGACGAGCGCCGTGTCGTTCGGGCCGAGCCTCGTGGCGAATGCATCGAGAGCCTGCCGCATCGCGGCTTCATCGAGATTCGTGCGCTGCGTCACGTCGAAGCCGAGTGCGTCGAGTGCCGCGGTCATGTCATCGGCATCGCGCGATGCGCTCGCGAGCGGGTGATCGACATAGTCTGCATTGCCGATCACGAGCGCGAGATGTCTGGGCGCATGTGCGGTCGTCGCGATCGAAGGAGAAGACAGCGCTGCGACCGAAGCCGCATTCGCTTGCGCGTGCGGCAGGCCGATCATCAGCAACACGCCCGCGATAAGAAGAGTTCGCCACATATTCACACCCTGTCCGTCCGGCTTTGAGTGGAGGGCATCGCGTTGCATTCGCGCTCGATGCCGAGGCTTTGGGGCGAGGTCCGCGCCCTCTGTTTGTCCAGCACCAACAACGATAGCACGCGCTCACGCAGCGCTTAATCCCCTGAAGGGAGGTATCCGTGATGAGGGCCGGCTCGCACGCCTCTGCACGTATCTTTTTTAAACGTTACGTCCTAATCTAAAAGCCAACGACGGTGCAACCCGCAACCCGCAACTCGCGCCGAGCACGAGCGTTCGCGCGTGCAAGGCACGATTCCCTGGCCCATCCGCGAGGCCTTTCAACGAGAGAGGCGTGCATAACATGCTGAGAAGAACCGTGCTTGGCGCGCTGGCTTCCCTGGCCGCTCTGGCCGCCGATTCGTCGTTCTCCGCCGCCGCGCGTGCGCGCACGCCCGCGCCGCCGAACGCCGAGGCGTACATCATCTGGCCGCCCGACGGCGCCGTGATTTCGGGCGGCAAGCTCTGGGTGCGCATGGGCCTGCGCAACATGGGCATCTGTCCGAAGGGCGTCGATCTGCCGAACGTGGGGCATCACCATCTGCTGGTCGATGCGGATCTGCCGCCGCTCGATCAGGAGATTCCGTCCGATCGCAATCATCTGCATTACGGTGCGGGCGAAACCGATGCGCGCCTCGAACTGCCGCCGGGCAAACACACGTTGCAGTTGCTGATGGGCGACTACAACCACGTTCCGCACGATCCGCCGGTGTATTCGAAGAAGATCACGATCACCGTGAAATGAGCTGTGAAATGAGCGGTGCACTTGCCGAGGGCACATGACATGAAAAAACGATCCGCTGACGCGCTCGCGTTCTCGCGTTCGCTCCTCGTCGCCGTCACGCTCGCGACGGCGATCGCCGCGCCGTGCGCGTTCGCCGGGCCGACGCCCGCGCCCGCCAACGCCTATGCGTACATCGGCTATCCGAACGACGGCCAGACCTTGCCCGCGGGCAAGCCCTTCAAGGTCTGGTTCGGGCTGCGCTACATGGGCGTCGCGCCGCGCGGCGTGAAGTTTCCAAACACGGGGCATCATCATTTGCTGATCGACGTTGACTTGCCGCCGATGGATCAGGAGATTCCATCGGATCGCAATCATCTGCACTACGGCGCCGGTGAAACCGAAACCATGCTCGAGCTTCCGCCGGGCAAGCACACGATTCAGCTTCTGATGGGCGATGACAAGCACATACCGCATAACCCGCCCATCTATTCCAAGAAGATCACGATCTACGTCAAATGAATCCGGGCGCCGCGTGAGGCACTGAGCGGCGCCTTTCCCGGTTTTTCCATCGGCTTCGATTCCGCGCGCGTATCGCGGAGGAAAACGTTCGTCCTTGCTCTGGACGAGGTGTCGTTCGTGAACCGACAGTGCAACAGGGAAGTGTCGGTCGGACAGCATCACGATGCTGGAAATGACGACGCAACGCGAATCGACGAAAGCCTTGCGCAGCAACGAATCCAGCGAAAGGCTGCCGATACCCGACGCGATTGGCACACCCTATGCATTACATGGTCGCGAGCGACAAGTTGCTCGAAGCCACCACCGAATGCGCGACGCGCACCCAAGGAGAGCGGAAATGAAGACGCTGACCATCAAGGACCTTCCCGTCACAGCAGAACTCGACAGCCGCGCGATGTCCGCGGTGCGTGGCGGCTATGCGACCTTGTTCCCCGGCCATATCTCGATGAACGGGGCGACGCTCTCGATGCCGTTCAACCCGCAGCAGATCATCAACCAGACGCAGACCACGTTCAACCAGAACGGCAGCAACATCGCGTTTGCCGAAGCGCTCAAGTCGCAATCGACGGTTTCGCCGACGCAGGAAGCGAAGAACATCGCCAACGTCAACTTCGGCGTGGCGGGCAATCTCGCGTGAAGAGATTGTCGCGAGGAATGAATCGAATGCCGATGCGGTAAGCCTTCAAGCAGTCAGCAGTAAAGGCGAGGCACGGGGAGCTCTGCTGTAACACCGCCCGCGACATCGGGCGCTGCGGATCGGCCGGGGTCGCATCCTGCCGGACCGCGTCACGAAATGCGCGACGTGCCACAGAGCACGCGCGCGCCACGTGACTTTACCCGTATGGAGTCGCGGCGCGCCGTGTGATTTACTTGAAGAACACAACGGCCGGCGCCGCGCTTCTCACCCTTCAAACCGACCGTCGGTGCGCGTTCACCGGGAGCGAGATCGTGCGAGCCTTGTTGCCATCGTTGCGCGTGACCATCAGGCGCGAGTGGGCCGTGCTGCCGGGGCTGATTGCCGCCGCATTGCTGTCCGGCTGCATCGACGTGAAGGTGCCGACGTATCAGCGGCCCGACACGCCGGAGAAGACAGCCTTCACGAAGATCGACGCAGCGAAGGTCGCCGCATCCGACACGATCCAGCCCGACTGGTGGAAGCAGTTCCACGACCCGACGCTGGACGCGCTGGTCGAGAAGGCAATCAGCGGCAACTTCGATATCAAGGTACTGGCCGCGCGCATTCAGGTGGCGGGCGCGCAGATCGGCGAGGCGCGTGCGGGCGCGTTGCCGTCGATGGATCTGGGCGCTGGCGCGAGCTTCGAGAAGACGACCGGCCAGCAGTTCTCGAAACAGTACAACCTGGCGACACAGGTGAGCTGGGATATCGACATCTGGGGTTCGGTCGAGAAGGGCGTGCAGGCCCAGAAGGCCGAATTTCGCGCGACCGAAGCGGACTGGCGCGCGGGCTATCTCGAACTCGTCTCGCTCGTCTCGACGACCTACTTCCAGATTCTCCAGTTCGACGATCAGATCGCCCAGCAGCAGCAGACCATCACGACGAACCAGCAGATCCTGACGATCTTCGAAGGCATGCAGAAGAACGGTCTCGTGCCGAAGACGCAGGTGCTCACGCAGCGCGCGGAACTGAATCGCCTGACGCGCGAGCTGCTGGAACTGCGCCGCTCGCGCGATCTCGCGAACAACGCGCTCTCGACGCTGATCGGCGTGCCCGCGGGCGAATTCAGGATGCCCGACGGCAAGCTGCAAAAGCGCGTGCAGATTCCGCCGGTGCCGGGCGGGCTACCGTCGCAGTTGCTCGCACGCCGTCCCGATCTGATCGCGGCCGAGTATCGCGTGCTCGAAGCCTATGACCTCGTCGGGCAGGCGAAGCTCGCGCAACTGCCGACCATCAACCTGACCGGACGGGCCGGTTCGGCGAGCTTTCAGCTCACCGATCTGCTGAAGATGTTCACGCTGAGCTTCGTGCCGAGCATCAATATCCCGATTCTCGATCCGGCCGTGCGCGCCCACGTGAAGACGACCGAAGCGCAGACGGCGGTCGCCGAACAGCAATATCGCAGCACGGTGATGAACGCGTTCGAGGAAGTGGAAAACGCGCTCGTCAATCTCGATTCGCACACGAAGCAGCGCGTCGAGTTGCAGCAGGAAGTCGATCAGCTAACGGTGGTCGCCGCGCAGATCGACGCGCAATTGAAAGAGGGCGTGATCTCGCAACTCCAGGTGTTCGAGACGGAGCGCACGCTGCTCGCGGCGCAACTCGCGCTGCTCGCGAACCATCAGCAGATTCTGTCCGACACCGTGACGCTCTATAAAGCGCTCGGCGGCGGCTGGCCGATGGTCGATGTGCAAAGCGCGAGCAAGGAAACGACGAAGTGAAGCGCTCCATTAATATCGATGGAGTGTATTCATATGAATTACTAACGATCGTTTCATATCGATGGCCATTTGCGTGACGAACCGGTGCCGCACGATTGACTACGACGATGCAGGACTTAAACTCTCAACAGCCGCCGGTTACGAATGACTTCAATAACGGCGCGGTCCAACCTGTCCATGCGCCCGACGTTGCCGGGCATTCCTCTGGCGCGTCGGCGGCAGCGGCTGGACGTACCTCGTGACATGGACATGGCTCAAGGCTTTTCCGTGGCGGAACAACCGCCGAGCGTGGGCGAGGCGTTCGACGTCATTCTGAAGCCCATGCCGCATCCCGAGCTTGCCGGCGAGCTGGCGGACAGGCTGACGGAAATCCGCATCGACGAAAATCTCTTCGCGATCGGCCGCGCCGAAGCGCCGTTCGACACGAGCCCGCCCGAAGCCGTTGCGCAGCTCTCGCGCCGTCACGCGCGCATCTTCATCGAGCATGGTTTCGTCTATATCGCCGATCTCGCGAGCAAGAACGGCACCGCGGTGAACGGCACGCCCGTGCGCGATACGCCCGCGCGCGTGAGAAGCGGCGACATCATCTCGTTCGGCAGCCGGCTGTCGTATCGCGTGCAGTTCGCGCCGCGCACGCGACGCATCAACGCGCCGAAGCCGATCGGCATCACGCTCACGCCGCAGCGCGACGATCTCGGTCTTCATCCCGTCGAACTCGCGCAATTTCCGTTTCTCGTCAGCAAGACCGACGAAACGTTTTCGCGTTATCGCGAGCAGTATCCGCATCAGGTCAACTACGTGTCGCGGCGGCATGCCCATGTGTTCATCAAGGGCGGCGCGCCGTTCGTCGAGGATCTCGGCAGCACCAACGGCACCTTCGTGAACGGCGAGCGGCTCGGCGCGTCGGCGGTCGAGCTGAAGAATGGCGACACCGTCGCGTTCGGCGGCACGCACTTCGCCTACACGGTGCATCTGCACGGCGAAGAGAGCGAATCGACGCTCACGGAAATGGTCGCGCAGGTGGAGGCGCAGGCTCACGACGACGAGCACGACAGCGACAAGACGACCTTTGTCGGCTCGGCGCATTCGTTCCTGGATATCTTCTGCGTCGATCAGGCCGCCGCGCGCGAGGACGAAGTCAACGAGGAAGCGCAGCCCAAGCCCGCCGACGAAAGCCGTCACGACACGCGCGCCGCGAAGCGCAGCAAGTTCGCGCTCTTCGTGGCCGAACTGCATCGTGCGCTCGCAAGCGACGATCAACGCGCCGCGCGTCGCACGCGCATCATCGTCGGATGCGTGCTGGCCGCGCTCCTCGCGGGCGGCGCGGCGCTCTACTTCATCGGCTCGCCCGAGCGTCAGGCGAAATCGCTGATGGCGCACGGCGAATTCGGCGAGGCCGCGAGCGTTTCGAACGACTATCTGAAGACACATCCGAAAGACGCGCAGTTCACGTCGATGAACACCGAAGCCGTGCTCAAGTCGAACGTGCCGCGCTGGCTCGTCGCGTTGAAGAAGGGCGACTTCGCGAGCGCGGACGCGATCATCGCGCAGATGAGAACGCTCGCCGAGCACAATGCCGACGTGCATTCGCTCATCGACGAACTGCAGTGGATCGGCAAGCTGGAAAGCTTCGTGATGGGCCGCGGCGGCGCCGAAGCGCCGATCCGCATGTATGCCGACGAGCCGCGTATCGGTGCGATCCTGAAGCACTGGGAAGCGGACGCGGCGGGCCATCAGCGCGATCTCGACCGCATCGCGGGCTACGTGCCCGAGTTTCGCGATCCGTACGCGCTCGCGTTGAGCCATCTGCGCAAGCTGCAAAGCGACGATTCGGTGTATCTCGCGGCCATCGAAAGGCTCAACGCGAGCATCGTCAAGAGTCTGGGACAGGACGATCCCGACGCGATCGGCGCGACGCTCAAGGAATACGCGGACAAGTATCCGCGTCTCGCGGGCCTCGATCGCGTGCGCGCCGATCTCGACAGCTATGCGGGCCTGCGGCACAGCCTCAGCGCCGGGAGCCTCGCGCCGCTCGCGGGATCGGTGAGCAAGGCGAATTTCTCGACGCCGCCGTTTCAGGAAAAATTCGGCCAGATGCGCACGAGCCAGTTGCCGCCCGCCGACGTGCTCGCGCAATACGCGACGGTCGCCGAGGCATGGAGCCGCGGCCAGAGCGCGCAGGCGATCGACGCGCTGCAAAAGCTGCCGCAAGGTTCATGGTCGCCTACCGTGCAGAAGGAACTCGCGCACAAGAAGGCCGTGGCCGCGCAGTTCGCCGATCTGCAAAAGGCGCGCGGCTCGAAGGGCTATGAAGAAGCGCTGCTGTCGTTCTACGAAACGCTCGATCTCGATAGCGACACGTTCCATGCGAAGGCCGTCGCGCCCGACGTCGCATCGCTGAAAGACAAGGCGACCGCGCGGGCGCAGACGCTGATGACGCAGGCGCAAACGCTCTGGCAGCAGTATCGGACCAACGGCGGCATCGGCGGGTCGCAGCGGCTCGAATCGGGCGTGTCGGATACGTTCAGGACGCAGGCGCGGCTTTTGTCGGACGCGCAGGATGCGGCCACGCGGGGCATGCGCATCTTCAGGCAGGTGAAGGCAGACAGCGCGACTGCGAAGTGGACCGCGCTCGCCAATGAGATCGACACCGAAGCGGATCTGCAGCGACGCTCGCTGCAGGACCTGCGCATGGTGCTCGAACCGGGACTTCTCAATACCAAGCTGAGTCTGATCGGCGGAGGCACGAGCAGTGAAGAGAGACACACACCTTAAGCCGTTGTCGGAGGCGCTCGGAGAACACGGTGCCGAAGGCATCGCGATTCTCACGGCCGAGCCGCTCGGGCTCACGAAAGGGCTCGTCTACGCGATGGTGGCGCTCGTCGCGTCCGCGCTCGTGTGGTCGTTCGTCGGCCACGCGGACGTGATGGTCAGCGCCCAGGGCACGCTCGCGCCGGAATCGGAAGTGCGGCGCTTCTATACGCCGATCGATGGCGAGCTGGCCGATCTCTATATCGCCGAAGGGCAGCCCGTGCGCAAGGACGATGTCGTCGCGCGCTTGAACGCACGCGGCGCGATCGAGGCCGCGAGCAACGCGCTCGAAGCGCAACTGAAGCTCGACGACGCCGAGCGCGAATGGAAGCAGTTCCCCGAGAAGAAGCTGCTGATGGAGCGCAAGATCGCCGCGCTCAAGGATCAGATGGACGTGGAGGAACACCAGCATCAGCAGCGTGTGGCCGAAGGCACGAGCAAGCTCGCGGAAGGCCAGAAGGCGCAGTTGCAGGAAGCGCGCAGCACGCTGGAAAACGCACGCCGCGCGCGCGATGCGGCGAAGGTGGAGTACGACCGCTTTCAACGTCTGCTCGCGCTGCCGGGCGGCGGCGGCGTGGCCGAAACGCAGGTCGATGCGAAACGCAATGCCTATCTGGAAGCGGACGGCGCGTATCGCGTGGAGCAATCGCGGCTCGCGGAACTCGACTTCCGCCTGAGCCACGATTTCACGCAGGCGAAGCGTCAACTCGAAACGAGCGGTCAGGAAGCGACGAGTCTGCGGCTGCAATACGAAGCCGCGATGCGCGAAGTCGCGAGCACCGAAGACAAGCTGCGTCTGCAACTACAGACGGCGCGCCTCGTCGCGGATGCGGCCGCGCGCATCAAGTTCGAAAACATCGACAAGGATAACTTTCTGCTGATTCTCGCGCCGGTGTCGGGCGTGGTCACCGATGTGACATCGACGCAGCCCGGCGACAAGATTCAGGCGAACACGCCGCTCGGCGGCATCGCGCCGGCGAATGCGAAGCCAGTTCTGAAGATCGAGATCGCCGAGCACGACCGCGCGTTCCTGCGCGAAGGGCAGCGCGTGAAGCTCAAGTTCAACGCGTTTCCTTATCAGCGCTACGGCGTGATCGAAGGCACGCTCGCGTTCATCTCGCCCGCGACCAAGCCGAGCCCGACGACCAAGCAACCCGTCTATGAAGGACGCGTGACGCTCGATCGCGATTCCTATCAGGTTGCGGACACGAAGTACCCGCTGCGTTACGGCATGACGGCGACCGCTGAAATCGTGGTGCGCGAGCGGCGCCTGATCGACCTCGGGCTCGACCCGTTCCGTAATGTGGCGGGATAAGGATGGGGGGTTACACGAGCACCGCAACGCGGACATGATGCGCAATTCAACATAGAACCGAACGGAGAACGAGATGACGGCGATTGTGCGTATCGACGACGAAGTGGTCGACGTCGGCGAATTCATCAGGTTATTGAAACTGAACGGCCAGTTCGACGGACTTATCGAGCAACTCGTGCGCGACAAGCTGACCGTGCGTGCGGCGAAGAAATCGGGCGTCGCCGTGAGCGATGAAGAAATCCAGAACCGCGCCGATCAGTTCCGCCGCATTCGCGGGCTGCATCGCGCGGCGGACATGAACAACTATCTCGATGCGCTGCACGTGAGTCTCGACGAGTTCGAGGTCTATATCACCGACACGCTCTATCAGGAAAAGATGCTCGACAAGGTCGGAACCGAGCGCGAGATCGAAGAGTATTTCCAGCTAAACTCGCCGAAGTTCGACAGCATCGAGGTCAGTCACATCCTGCTCGATACCGAGGGCAGCGCGAAGGAGATGATCTCCTATCTCAACGACGATCCCGACAGCTTCGCCGAGATGGCGCGCGAGCATTCGCTTGCCGATACGCGCAACGAAGGCGGCGTGATCGGCCGGGTGATGCGCGGACAGATGAAGCCGGAGGTCGAGGCGAAAGTGTTCAACGCGGAGGTCGGCGATCTGCTCGGACCATTCATTTCCGCGGATGGCGCGTCGTATGAAATTTTCGCGGTGACGGCGAAGTATCCCGCGAAGCTCGACGAAGACGTGTCCGCGGAAATCCGCCGCCTGCTGCGCGAAGACTGGATGCTGACGCGCGCGCAGGAGCATGTCATCGAAGCACGCTGACCGACGGGGAACGCGATAGAACATGGACGCTCCATCGAGCCTTGATTCGCCCGCCGACTTTCTTTCGTCGGTCGAGATTCTTTCGCCATTCACGCGCGAGGAGATCGAACACCTGGCGGCAAATGCCGAGTCGCGCCGCTTCGGCTTCGGCGAGACCGTGTGCAATGCGGGCGATGCGGCCGACGGGCTCTATATCGTGAAGGCGGGCTCCGTGCGCATCTTCACCGAGGAGCACGGCAAGGAAATCAGCATGGGGGTCAAGAAGGAGCGCGAGACCTTCGCCGATATCGCGATGCTGCGCGACTACCGCCACGAGTCGTCGGTGCGCTCCTCCGGCAAGACCGAGCTGCTGTATATCCCGCGCATCGCGATCGATCCGGTGATCGCGAAGAATCCCGCCGCGCTCGCGTTCGTGACGAGCTACGTCGCGATCAATTCGGCGGGCGGCTTCGTCGCGAAGCTCTTCGATCTGCGCGGTAAGCTCGACAAGGCGGAGCTCGAAGAATGCGTGCGCAGTGTCGGCGTGAAGCGCGTCGGCGAGGGCAAGGAGATTCTCAAGCAGGAATCGCGCGACGACCGGCGTCTTTATGTCGTGCGGCAGGGCGAAGTGCGCATCGTGCGCGAAGAGGGCGGCGAAAAGCATGTGCTCGCGACGCTCGGCCCCGGCGAGATCTTCGGCGAGAAGGCCTGCGTGATGCGCCAGGAGCAGATGGCGTCCGCCATCGCGAGCGCGGATACGCGCCTGCTCGTGATCCCCGAGAAGACGGTGCATTTCATCATCGAGCGCAACGTGAAGCTGCGCGAAGTGCTGGAAGAACGCATCCGCTTCACCGAGCGCGAATTGCAGCGCCAGAAGAAGCTCGCCGAGCGCCGCAAGCTGCCCGCGATGCTCGATCTGCACACGAAGCCCGAGCTTGGCGAGCGCGTGATCAAGCGCTTCGCGTGGGTCGAACAGGCCGAAGAGATGGATTGCGGCGCGGCCTGTCTCGCGATGATCTGCCGCCACTACGGCATCAACATGACGCTCGGCAAGCTGCGCGAGCTCGCCAACGTGACGACCTCGGGCGCGACGCTCGATTCACTCGCGCGCGCGGGCGAATCGCTCGGCTTCACGACGCGCGGCGTGCAGTGCACGTTCGAATCGCTGCGCGGCTTCGAGATGCCGTTCATCGCGCACTGGGAGGGTTATCACTACATCATCGTCTACGGCGTGTCGAGCGAGAACGTGTGGGTCGCGGACCCGGCGATCGGTTTCAGGAAGATGACGGTCGGCGAGTTCGAGCGCGGCTGGAGCGGCACGTGCCTGCTGTTCACGGCGGGGCAGGATCTCACGCAGAAAGCCGTTTCGCGCTCGCCGTGGCTGCGTTTCGTCGGCTATCTGAAGCCCTACAAGAAGATCCTGCTGCATCTCTTTCTGGCGACCTTCGTGATTCAGGTGCTGGGCGTGATTCCGCCGCTCATCATCCAGAACATTCTCGACGGCGTGATCGTGCATCAGAACGTGAGCCTGCTGCATGTGCTGATCGGCGGCCTCGTCATCGCGAGCCTGTTCACGCAGCTCATGACGACGATACGCGCATACCTCGCGAACTTCATGGTGCGCAACATGGACTTCGCGATGATGTCGCAGTTCTTCAAACACACGTTCTCGCTGCCGTTCGGTTTCTTCGCGAAACGCAAGACCGGCGACGTGTTCGCGCGCTTTCAGGAGAATCACACGATCCGCGCGTTCCTCACGGAATCGACGGTATCGACCGTGCTGAACCTGCTGATGATCTTCATCTACTTCACGATCATGTTTCTCTACAACGTGAAGCTCACGTTGCTGCTGATCGCGTTCGTGATCCCGATGATGGTGCTCACGGTCGTCGCGACGCCGCGCATTAAGCAGAATGCGCGCGAGACGTTTTCCGCGGGAACGGATGCGCGCTCGTATCTGATGGAAGCGCTCGGCGGCGTCGAGACGGTGAAGGGCATGGGCATCGAGCGGCCCGTGCGCCTGAAGTGGGAGAAGAAGTACGCGAAGTCGCTCGAAGTGCAGTACAAGTCGCAGCGCTTCAATATCGCGGTGGGCCTGTGCAGCCAGTTGCTGAATGCGGCGACGACCATCGGCGTGCTATGGGTCGGCGCGAATCTCGTGCTTGCGCGCGAACTGACGATCGGGCAACTGATCGCGTTCAACGCCTACATGGGCAGCGTGCTTGCGCCGCTGATGGGTCTCATCAACCTGTGGAGTCTCTTGAACGACGCGGGCGTCGCGATGGAGCGCCTGGGCGACGTGCTCGACATCGAGCCTGAACAGAAACCCGAAGACATGCAGCAGCGCGTGATGCTGCCGGACCTGCAGGGCGACATCAGCTTCAACGGCGTGTACTTCCGTTATGGTGACGGCGACGCGCCCTATGTGCTGGAAAACATCAGCTTCGATGTGAAGCCGGGCGAACTGATCGCGATCGTCGGACGCAGCGGCTCGGGCAAGACGACGCTCGCGAAACTGCTCGTCGGTTTCTATGCGCCGAGCGAGGGCAAGATGACGGTGGATGGCTACGATATCAACGTGGTCGACAAAGGCTTCTTTCGCGCGCAGATCGGTTATGTGATGCAGAGCAATCTGCTGTTCTCGGGGACGATCGCCGATAACATCGCGAGCGGCGACGAAGCACCCGACAGGCGGCGCATCGAGGAAGTCGCGAAGATGGCCGATGCGCATGCGTTCATCGTGAAGATGCCGCTCGGTTATGAGCAAGTGGTCGGTGAACGCGGCGTGGGCCTTTCGGGCGGGCAGATCCAGCGGCTATGCATTGCGCGCGCGCTCTATCACGACCCGCGTCTGCTCGTGTTCGATGAAGCCACGTCCGCGCTCGACACGCAATCGGAAAGCAATATTCTCGGCAACATGCAGGAGATACTGAAGGGACGCACGGCGGTGATCATCGCGCACCGGCTGTCGACGATCATGCGCGCCGACAAGATTCTCGTGCTGTACGAAGGCGGCATCGTCGAGCAGGGCAAGCACGACGAACTCGTCGCGAGAAAAGGCATGTACTACCAACTCGTGCAAAAGCAACTGAGCGCAGCATGAAAATACTCGACCAACCGGAAAGCGATGCAAGCGCGCCCGCATCATCGGCGATTTCGTATGCGGGGCTCATCGAGAAGATCGAGATTCTGCGCTCGACGCTCAGATGGACCTCGCGTCTCGAACGGCCCGAAATCGAAAAGCTGCTGCGGCAGGCGAGCACCTTGCGCGACGAAGTGATGCAACTGTCGCATAAGGAGCGCTTTGTGCAGGCGGCCGCCGCGGAGCCGAAGCGCGACCTGCCGCCGGGCGCGCGGCGTCAGGCGCTGATCGAACGCAGCTTCGTGTTCGAAGGTACGTTCGGCGATAACCCGAAGCTGCTGGAAGCGCTGGAGATCGCGGAAAAAGCCGCGCCGACTGATCTCCCCGTGCTGATCGACGGCGAGAGCGGCACCGGCAAGGAACTGATGGCGAAGGTCATTCACGCGAACGGCTCGCGCGCGGACAAGCCGTATATCTCGGTGAACTGCGGCGCGATTCCGGACAATCTGCTGGAGTCCGAATTGTTCGGCCATCGCAAGGGCGCGTTCACGGGCGCGTCGAACGATCGTAAGGGCAAATTCGAAAGCGCGCATACGGGCACGATCTTTCTGGATGAGATCGGCGAGCTGCCCTTGTCGGGACAGGTGAAGCTGCTACGCGTGCTCGAAGCGCACGAGATTCAGCGCGTGGGCTCGGATGAGCCGATCGCGGTGGATACGCGCATCGTCGCGGCGACGAATCGCAACTTGCGCAAGTTCTGTGAAGAGGGGCGCTTTCGCGAGGATCTGTTCTATCGGCTGAGCGTGATTCATCTGACGCTGCCGGCGTTGCGCGAGCGGCGCGACGAGATTCCGCTGTTGCTTGCCTATTTCGGCGATGAAGCCGCCGCGACTTTGAAGCGCAGGCCGGTGAAGCTGTCGCCGAGGCTGCGCGATTTTCTGCGCAACTACGACTATCCCGGCAATATCCGCGAGTTGAGGAACGTGCTGTATCGGGTCGCGTGTCTTGCGGGCGATATGGCCGATATCGAACATCTGCCGGTCGATATCCGGCCGAAATCATCGCTCTCGCTGGCGATGGGCGGGCCGGCCGCGAGCGGCAACGGCATTGCGACGGCGAGTTCGCTCGCGGAAGCGAAGCGCGTCGCAAGCGATGAGGCGGAGCGCGCGTTTCTCGAACGCGGGTTGCAGGAAACCGGCGGGACGGTCGCCGAGCTTGCGCGACGGTATGAGATGAACCGGTCGCATCTGCAGATGCTTTTGAAGAAGCACGGGCTGCATTCGAAGGAGTTTCGGGCGGCGGCGCAGAAGAATAAGGAGGCGGGGGGATAGCGGCCCGGCCATCCAAAGCTAGTTGACGTCGTGCGCCGTTGGAGTCAAAATGTACATACAAACGTCAATACGGGTGGTGTGTGCATTTCGAATGGGATGAAAAGAAAAATCAAACCAACATTCGAAAGCACGGAATCGATTTTCAAGATGCAGCCGACGTGTTCAATCACCCGGTGCTGACGTGGCCCGATACGCGGGAAGCGTACGGAGAAGAGCGCTGGATAGCGCTGGGCTGGATGAAGGAGCTAGTAGGCGTCGTGGTGTATGTCGAGCGATATGCGGATGTGATCCGTATCATCTCGGCGCGCAAGGCAGCCAGACACGAGGCGAAAAGATATGAGCAAGAAATCGGGAACTGACTGGAAGCGGCTGGCGAAGATGAAGGACGCCGACATCGATTTTTCCGACATAGCGGAACTCGACGACGCGTTCTTCGAGCAGGCGGAGCTGCATGTGCCGCCCAAGCAAGCCGTGACGATGCGGCTGGATGCCGACGTGCTGGAGTGGTTTCGCCAGCAGGGAAAGGGATATCAGACACGTATCAACCGGCTTCTGCGCGCCTACATGCAAACTCAGCAAAGGCGTCATTCCTGAACGCCCCTAAATCGACGGATTCACCTGCGTCTTGTCGGGCGCCATCAAATCCTCCACATGCGCGACGACGACCGATATATTGTCGCGCCCGCCGCGCGCCAGTGCGATCTCCAGCAGCCTTTGCGCCGCCATATCGCAATTGCCGGGCGCAAGCTCGTTCATGATCTCCGTCTCGCTCACCTCGTTCGACAAGCCATCGCTGCACAGCAGAAACGTATCGCCATCGTGCAAGGCGAGCGTGTTTTCGTCGAGTTCGAGCACGTCGAGCGCGCCGACCGCACGCGTGATCAGATGCTGCGCCGGATGATGCAGCGCTTCCTCCGCCGTTAGCTGGCCGCGGGCCTTCAGTTCCTCGACATGGCTGTGATCGCGCGTGAGCTGCACGAGGCGTCCCTGACGGAATAGATAGATGCGGCTGTCGCCGGCCCACACGTAACCGCATGCGCCATCGCGCGCCGCGAGCAGGACCACCGTGCTGCCGATGCGCGATACCATCCGCCGCGCCGCCTCCGCGCGCAACTGATCGTTCACGTCGAGAAGCCGCGTGCGCGCGTCCGCGATCACGCCCGGCAGGTCGTTCGACGCCGATACCCGGGCCAGGCTCTCGATCACCATCCGGCTCGCCAGATCGCCGACCGCGTGTCCGCCCATGCCATCCGCGACGGCCCATAGGCCGCGCTCGGGGGCATCGAGCAGCGCGTCCTCGTTGATCTGCCGCACGCAGCCGGTGTCGGTGCGGGCGGCGGAAGTCCATCGAAACTCGGTGTTGAAGGTCACGGCAACCTCCGGAATCCTGGGTGGCGCGGCGTCGGGCGCGCGTCGCGGACGGTCCCGCTCATTGTGTACCAACGCGCGCCCGAAGCGAATCTTGATCTGCACCGTTCAACCCGCGCGATTCCCCGCCACCGAGCTCGGATTGACCGTGAGCGTCGCGCCGTTCCCCGTGTTGCTGACCGCGACGTTCTGAAACTGATTGACCATCTGGCCGACCGAAATGTTGGTGATGTTGTTGGTGACCTCGTAGACGTTATTGGTGACATCGATGAGGTTCACCACGGCACTTCCCCCAACGCCGCCGCCCGACGGGCGATCGACATACGGCGTGATCCAGCCGTACACCCAGGGCGCACCGCCGCCGCCGCTGATGGCCGACATCGCCGCGTGATCCAGCTCGCGGTCGTATTCAAGATCGGTGACGGTGATGGCGCACATGTCGTTTCTCCGGGATGGGCCTGTGAGCAGGACGCAGGAGTCAATGCAAGGCTCATGCCGACGCACACGCTCTTTCGCGTTTTTCCGCGCGTGCCCGGTGGGGCGGCGTTCCGGCGAAACCGGCCCAAGCGCGAGAAATGGCATCCGTTGGGTCGCCGCCAACAAGCGCTGTTGGCGCAGCAGCGACCAACCAACACACGCAGGCGCGGCCCACGCTCGCGGGCTTCTGCTACGAACGTGCGCGTCCTGACGCAAGCAGCCCAACAAACATCCCTCGAAACTGTTGGCCGATCCAGAACACAAGGTCGTTGAGAATTGCTCGCAGATTATGGTTAATTCAAACAAATCAGTGACTTAGAGAAGCTGGCAAGGAAGATGCAAATGACATGGCAACCCGGCGCCAAACGAACACATGGCGCCAAGCAAAGAAAAATCGGAGCCAGCCATGTCAACCAACCAACAAACCGGACTGATCGACCAGCAAGCCGCTTGCGGTTTCTCGCTCGACGACGAACCGGCGCTCGGCACCGAACTCATCACGCGCCGCTCGGGCTACGAACACCACGGCATCTACGCCGGCAACGGCATGGTCATCCACTATGCCGGCTTCGCGAAGTCGCTGCATCGCGGCCCGGTGGAGGAAGTCTCCGTCGAACAATTCGCCGCCGGCCACGAAGTCACGATCCGTCAGAACCCGGCCGCGAAGTTCGTCGGCATGGAAGCGGTGGGCCGCGCACGCAGCCGCCTCGGCGAAGACCAATACCACCTGCTGACCAACAACTGCGAGCACTTCGTCACGTGGTGCCTCGACGGCCGCGCCCGCAGCCGTCAGGTGCAAGCGTGCTTCGTGCATCCGCGCGCCGCGCTTCGCGCCGTGTCGGGACTTTTTCGCGCCTATGTCGCCGCCGAACGCCGCCGCCGCATGAACGCGGCGCTCGCAGCCTGAACCGCACGTCTTGCCGATCGATTCCGAGGAGACCATCATGCAAACCATCGAAAATTCGCTGCACTGGGCCGTCGACAAATGGCTCGCCCCGACACCCGCGCGTCCGGCACGTGTCGTGCGTCTGTGCCGCTCGCATGTCACCGGCGCGCGCTATGTTTGCATCGAGGCAGAGCATCCGGGCGGCCCGCTCGCGATCATCTTCTTCCGCCATGACGACGGCACCTGGAACGTGTTTCCCCCGCAGGCGAAGCGCCCGTCGATGAGCGCGCAGCGTCTCGCCGCCTGAGCGCATACTGAATGCGTACGATGGGCCGGGGCGCGTCGGGCTGCCCCGGCTTTGACACGGCAATCCCGCTGCCGCTACTCTAGGCGCACTCAGGCGGCCATTCGACGAAGCCGCCGGGTCGCACGGATGCGGCAGGTCGTGGTAGTTTTGCGTCCGTGAACCAGATCGTACATTTTCGAGGTATTGCCGATGACCCAGCCCGACTCTTCTTCCTCCGCCCGCGCGACGCCCGATTCGACCCTCGGCGACAATCCGCTCGGCATCGCGGGGCTGGAGTTCGTCGAGTTTTCCAGTCCCGATCCCGAGGGGCTCGCCAGGCTGTTCGAGACGCTCGGCTTCGTTGCCGTCGCGCAGCATGTCAGCAAGGCGGTGACGCTTTTCCGGCAGGGCAGCATGAATTTTCTGCTGAACGCCGAGCCGGATTCGTTCGCGTCGCGCTTTGCGGAGTCGCATGGCGTGGGCATCGCCGCGATCGGCATTCGCGTGCTCGATGCGCAGGTCGCCCACGAGCGCGCGCTCGAGTACGGCGCGTGGGATTTCGAAGGCGAAAAGATCGGCCCGAACGAACTCGCGATCCCGGCGATCCAGGGCATCGGCGATTCGCATATCTACTTCGTCGATCACTGGCCGGGCAAGAACAGCGGCGAGACGTCGATCTACGACATCGACTTTCGTCCGATCGCCAGCGCCAGCGCGGACCCAAAAAGCACCGGCCTGCTGGAAGTGGATCATTTCACGCAGACCGTCGGCGCGGGCCGCATCCAGGAATGGCTCGATTTCTACCGCGAAGTGCTGCACTTCTCGGAGATTCATCAGGTGCACCCGGACTGGCATGTGTCGCAGGATTCCGCGGTCACGTTGTCGCCGTGCGGCTCGATCCGCATTCCGGTCTATGAGGAAGGCACCTATCGCACGGACCTGATGCAGCAGTATCTGCCCGATCACGAAGGCGAGGGCGTGCAGCATATCGCGCTCGCATCGGCGGATATCTTCGCTTCCGTCGATGCCCTGATGGCGCGCGGCGTGCGCTTCCTGCAGCCGCCGCCGCGCTACTACGACGAGATCGACGAGCGGCTTCCCGGCCACGGCCTCGACATCGACGAGATGCGTACGCGCGGCATTCTCGTCGATGGCGAGATTCTCCCCGACGGCACGCCGCAGCTTTTCCTCCAGACCTTCGTCGAGCGCCAGCCCGGCGACATGTTCTTCGAAATCGTCGAGCGGCGCGGGCATCACGGATTCGGCGAAGGCAATCTCGCCGCGATCGCGAAGGCACGGGGCTGACAAGCCAACCGCATGCGCCACGACGGGCGGCGCTCATTGCACGACGATCGTCCCCGTCATGTGCGGGTGCAGCGAGCAGAAGTACTTGTACGTGCCCGGCTTGTCGAACACATGCGAGAAGCTCTCGCCGCTGTCGAGCGGATCGGACTTGAAGCTCTTTCCCTCATCCGCGACGGTGTGCAGCATGTCGTCGTGATTCACCCACGTCACCTTCGTGCCCACCGGCACGGTGAGGGCCGGCTGACTGAACGCGAAGTTGTCGATGGAGATGGTCGGCGTGTTGGCCGCCGCGACCTGTTGCGCGGGCTCCTGCGCACAGGCCGACGGAATCGCGGCGCTGATGACGCCCTTCACGACGAGCGCGAACGCGGCCTTGCGCAGGAACTTGCCGGCGAGCGGACGGAGATTGGCAGGCGAGACATAGCTCGCGATCATGGCGGCGTTCATGACTGCGCGGCGGCGAGCGCCGTGTCGGTGATGGCCAGTTGCGAGCGCCCGGCGATATGCGTGACTTCGCGCAAGCCGAGCATCGTACGCAACTGCTCCGCGGGCACCTTCATCGGTCCGGGCCCGGACGGCGCGCCCGGCGCGGGTTGCGGAAACGCTGTCGACATCGCCGAATAGAAACGCATCTCTCCCTCCACTTTTTGCGCCACCTGATGCACGTGGCCATTCAATACCGTCACCGAGCCGAAGCGCTTGAGCAGCGCGAGCGCCTGCGCGCTGTCGTCGGTGCCCCAGCCCCATTGCGGATACAGCGCCCACAACGGGATATGCGCGAACACGACGATCGGCGTGCTGCTCGATTTGCCCTGCAGGTCGGCCTTGAGCCACGCGAGTTGCGCATCGCCGAGAAAGCCGAGGCCGCCGCCCTTCAGATCGATCACATTGGTGAGGCCGATGAAATGCACGCCGCCCTGATCGAAGCTGTACCAGTGGCGCGTGCTGTCCTTGCCGTACTGCCCGGAAAAGCGCTCGAAGAACGGATTGCCGTCCTCGACCAGCACGTCGTGCTCGCCCGGCACGTAATGCACGTCCATGCCGGCCTTGTTGATGATCTGCGTGGCGTTGTCGAACTGGCCGGGCTTCGACATGTGCGTGATGTCGCCCGTGTGGATCATGAAGGCGGGGCGCGTCTTCATCGTGCTCACGCGCGTGACCGCCTCTTCGAGCGTGCTCGTCGGCTCGGTGTTCGGATCCTTGTTGAAGCCGATATGGCTGTCGCTGATCTGCACGAAGCTGAAGGAACTCGTCTTCTCGGCAGCTTCCGCCGACGAAATCAGGCGCGAGACGGGCACGCCGCCGCTCACGGTCCAGATGACGCCGGCGCCCGCCCAGGCCATGCAGGAGAGGGCGGTGCGGCGGCGCTTGCCGTGCTCGTCGAGTTCGTCGCGTTCCTGCGCGGGCGGCAGTGCGGTCGGGTCGGGTTTCATGATGGGGTCCTCTGATGATTGCGGCCGCGGTTTTTGTCATTCGAATCGGCAAAGTCGCGCCCACGGCGGCTCGATGCATGGGCGCGAGGCCGGCGACGTCCGCTTCGTTCGGGCGAGGTCGCTTGGGCATCCGTCCATCGAACCGGTGAAGGCGGCGGGATATTCCCGCTATATTTTTTTGAGTCGCTGCTGCAAACGGGAATAAACCGTCCGCGAGAGGAGTAACGGAGGGGAAGGCGCGAGAAAGCGATGCCGGTCGCGCCCGAACGATGTTTTCCGAACGTGGTTGTCGAAAGGAGACCCGCGCGATGTGGCCAAGCAGGTCGAAAGAAGACAAGTCCGGGCGCCGCGGCCAGGCGGGCGCCGAGGCGGTGCACGCGCGCTTCGAGGCGACGGTGATGCCGCACCTGGACGCCGCGTACAACCTCGCGCGCTGGCTGTCGGGCAGCGCGACCGACGCCGACGATGTCGTGCAGGAAGCGTATCTGCGCGCGTTCCGTTTTTTCGGCGGATTCGAGGGCGGCGAGGAAGCGAACGCGCGGGCATGGCTGCTCGCGATCGTGCGCAATACGTGGTTCACGGAATGGCGGCGGCGCGTGCAACTCGCGGACGCGACGCCCTACGACGAGGAACTGGGCGGCGACGAGGCGTTGCCGGGCTGGTCGGAGGAAGGCGCGGCCGATCCGGAGACGCTCGCCGTGCGCCGCGACGAAGTTCATCTGGTGCATCGCGCGCTGGAGGCGCTGCCGATCGCCTTTCGCGAGGTGCTGGTGTTACGTGAGCTGGAAGACATGAGTTACAAGGAAGTCGCATCCGTGACAGGCGTGCCGATCGGCACGGTGATGTCGCGGCTCGCGCGCGGCCGCAAAATGCTGGCGGGGGCGGTTTGCGCGGCCCAGGGCGGGCAGGACAAGCCGAGCGTGCGGCTCGTGCGCCGTGCCGGACCGGGACATTCAGAGGAGTCGGGAAATGGAAAATAGCGACACCGCCTCGCTCGATACGAGGCTCACCGATGGTTCGCTCTATCAGCGCGCACCCGTGCATCTGCGGGCGCAAGTGCTGGCGCGTGTGCGGGAGGAAGCCGAACGGGACGCCCGCACGCGCTTGCCGGAGCGCGCGGCGAAAGGCGGCTGGAGCAACCTGTTCTCGGCGCCCTGGCCGTTCTTCGGCGGCGCGTTCGCGGGCGCGACGCTCTCCGCGCTCGTGCTCGGCGCGATGCTTTGGTTCCAGGCGGCGCCGCTCATGACGGGCGTGGCGGGCGCGTCGCCGATCGCGCAGGAGATCGTGTCGAGCCATGTGCGCGCGCTGATGTCGGACCGTCCGATCGACGTTCTCTCCAGCGACAAGCACACGGTGAAGCCGTGGTTCAACGGCCGCATCGACTATGCGCCGCCGGTGATCGATCCGGCGGGACCGGGCTTCGCGCTGGTCGGCGGACGGCTGGATTACATCGATCATCGGCCGGTTGCGGTCGTGGTGTATCGCTACCTGAAGCATCCGATCGACGTGTACGTGTTTCCCGAGCGCAAAGGCGACGTAAAGAGCGATGCGAACGACAAGGAGTTCTCACCGGTCGTCACGCAGTCCGACGATGGCTACGCACTCGCGCGCTGGAATCATGACGGCATGACCTTCTGGGCCGTCACCGATGCATCGGGCGCGGTGCTGCGCCAGTTCGCTCACGCGATCGAAACCGGCGCGCCGCGCTAAAGCGGTGCATCGCGATAAAGCTCTTATTCGCTGAAAGAACCTGAGAGTGCGCAAGGTTGCGCGCGGTGATCCTCCGGGGACGCCGCGCGTTTTTTTGTGCACGGCCCTTACGCGTATACCCGCTGTCTCTTGGCTTTCCCGAAGCTAAAAAAACGCTTCGGGATGCTGTCCAAATCCTGTCCGCGCAATGCCTCTTTAACACTTATTCCATGCCGTGCACCCTTACGATGCGTCAGGTGTGGGCTAACGCTCGTGCTCTTCGGGTATGTCCGAATATGGTCATATCCTTACATTTTTCTACACTCGCTCACAGCCCATGTAATCGATAACGCGCAACGCATTTAAAAAGCATTGCAGGCTTTTTGCGCGAAGCATGGGACTTTCAAAAAACGATCAGGCGATGGAGACACACATGGGTATGAAGATGAAGCTCATCGCGAGCACGCTCGCGTTCGGCGTTTTCTCGATGGCGCACGCGGCGGACCCGATCAAGATCGGCGTCGATGGTCCGTTTACGGGCGGTTCGTCATCCATGGGTGTCAGCATGCGCGACGGCGTTCGTCTCGCCACGGCGGAGATCAACAAGTCCGGCGGCGTGCTTGGCCGCCAGATCGTGCTCGTCGAACGCGATGACGAGGCGAAGAACGAGCGCGGCGTGCAGATCGCGCAGGAGCTCATCAACAAGGAGAAGGTCGTCGCGGTCGTCGGCTATATCAATACGGGTGTGGCGCTCGCATCGCAGCGCTTCTTCCAGGAAGCGAAGATTCCCGTCTTCAACAATGTCGCGACCGGCACGGTGGTGACGAAGCAATTCGACGATCAGCCCGATAACTACGTGTTCCGCAACGCGGCCGCCGACCGCATCCAGGCGCCGATGATCGTCGAGGAAGCGGTGACGAAGCGTGGCTTCAAGAAGGTCGCGATTCTCGCCGATTCGACGAACTATGGTCAGCTTGGCCGCGAAGATCTGGAGAAGGCGCTGGCCGCGAAAGGCGTGAAGCCTGTGGCTGTCGAAAAGTTCAACATCAAGGACGTCGACATGACGGCCCAGTTGCTGAAGGCGAAAGAAGCGGGCGCCGAAGCGGTGCTGACTTACGGCATCGGGCCGGAGCTTGCGCAGATTGCGAACGGCATGTCGAAGCTCGGCTGGAAGGTGCCGTTGATCGGCAGCTGGACGCTTTCGATGGCGAACTATATCGACAATGCCGGCGCGAACGGCGAAGGCGCGCGCATGCCGCAGACCTTCATCCAGGAAGCGAATACGCCGAAGCGCAAGGCCTTTATCGATGCGTACCTGAAGGAATTCAAGCCGAAGAACGATCGCATCGATTCGCCGGTATCGGCGGCGCAAGGTTATGACTCGGTGTATCTGCTCGCGGCGGCGATCAAGCAGGCCGGCACGACGGATGGTCCTAAGGTGAAGGAAGCGCTCGAAGGCCTGAACACGAAGGTCGAAGGCGTGGTGATGGTCTACGACAAGCCTTTCTCGAAGGGCGATCATGAAGCGATTTCGCCGAATGTGCCGGTTATCGGTGAAGTGAAGAGCGGGCGCGTGATCTATGCGTATGACGCCGACAAGAAAGGCGGCGGGACTTTGCGTAGCAAGCAGGCTACTACTGCTTCTAATTGACGTTGCTGTTGTTTTTAAGGGCTTTGCCGGTGGAATCCTGATTTCGTGTCGGTCTATTGGCACTGCCCCTCCCCGGGGCGGGGGTCACTTTCTTTGCTGCTGCAAAGAAAGTAACCAAAGAAAGCAGCTTCTCATCGCCCGCGGTCACACGCAGTTTGGCCATGCTTGCCAGCCCACGGTGGCACTCGCCTAAGTGTCGCCCCCAAAGGCCCAATCGGGCTTGGCTCGCGCACGGTCTGCCGCACCGAATGTTTTAAGGCGCTGGTTCAGCGCCAAATAGCTTCGGCACAGCGCTACGCGCTGCCGTGGGGTATGCGAGGGAAACCGAAGAAGAAGCGCGCGCGCACCCGATTGACCCATCGGCCGCGTAGCGGGCCGGAGCTATATGGTGCTGAACCAGTTTGTTGTGTGGTGCGATTTGTCGGACCGTGCGCGGTCCAAGCTCTTGTCTGCTTGTGAGGGCACTCGCTACTGCCGGGCCATTAGGCCAATCGCCTGTGCCGCGGCCGGCGTGAAGTGCTTAGGCTGGGGATAGCTGTTTCTTTGGTTACTTTCTTTGCAGCAGCAAAGAAAGTGACCCCCGCCCCGGGGAGGGGCGGAGCCAATAGACCGACAAGAAATCAGGATTCCACAGAAGCATAAACGCACCAACCCCAACCGCCCAAAACCCCCCCGCGATGATCCTTCTGCAACTCATCTACAGCGGCATAGCCCTCGGCATGATCTACGCCGTGATCGCATTCGGCTATCAGCTCACGTTCGCCACATCGGGCACATTGAATTTCGGCCAGGGCGATGCCCTGATGCTCGGCGCGCTCGTCGGCCTGACGCTCGTCTCCGCAGGCGTCAACTACTGGCTGATGATTCCGCTCGTATGCCTCTTCGGCCTGATGCAAGGCGCATTCGTCGAGCGCATCGGCGTGCGGCCCGCCATCAAAATCAAGTCCGAATTCGGCTGGATCATGTCGACGATCGCGCTCGGCATCATCTTCAAGAACGTCGCGGAAAACGTATGGGGCCGCGACGATCTGCGCTTTCCGTCGCCGCTGCCCGAAGCGCCGCTCAAGGTGTTCGGCGCAAACGTGCTGCCGATGGAACTGCTCGTCGTCGGCGGCGCGCTCGTGATGATGCTCGCGGTCGAGTTCTTCAACCGCAAGACGATCTTCGGCAAGGCCGTGGTCGCGACCGCGAACGATCGCGATGCGGCGTCGCTCATGGGCATCAACACCGGGCTCGTCATCACGTTCTCGTATGCGCTTTCATCGCTGACCGCTGCATTTGCAGGGGTTTTGATCGCGCCGCTCACATTGACGGGCGCGACGATGGGCGCGGTGCTCGGCCTCAAGGCCTTCGCAGTGGCGATCATCGGCGGCTTGTCGAGCGGCATGGGCATCATCGTCGGCGGGATGATTCTCGGCATCGCGGAAACGACGACCGGATTCTATATTTCCACCGGCTACAAGGACGTGCCGGGACTCGTGCTGCTCTTGATCGTGCTCGCGGTCAAGCCCGCAGGTCTCTTCGGCAAGATGGCGATCAAGAAAGTCTGAGGCGGCGACGATGAAAGCAAAGAACTGGATTGCGGCGATCGTCGGGCTTGCCGTGCTCGCGATTTTTCCGGTGGTGTCGGGCAATCCGTACTACATCCACCTCGTCGAAACCATCATGATTTACGCGATCCTTTTGTTCGGGCTCGATATCGTGGTGGGTTATACCGGCCAGGTGTCGCTCGGTCATGCGGGTCTGTTCGGCGTGGGCGCGTACACGGCGGGCGTGCTGTTCATGAAGCTCGGCATGCCGTTCTATGTGACGGCGCCGCTTTCGATTCTGGTGACGGCCGGCTTCGGCGCGATCCTCGCGTTGCCCGCGCTGCGCGTGTCCGGTCCGTATCTCGCGATGGTGACGCTCGCGTTCGGCACGATCATCCAGATCCTCATCAATGAGATGGATTTCCTGACGAACGGACCGATGGGCCTCAAGATCCCGAAGCCGATGTTCGCGGGTCACCGGCTCGACGAAGTGCAGTACTACTGGCTCGTCGCGGCATTGCTGGTCGTGTCGTTGATCGTCGTGCATCGCGTGCTGAAGTCGCATCTCGGGCGCGCGTTCGAGGCGTTGCGCGATAGCCCGATCGCATCGGATTGCATGGGCGTGTCGGTGTATCGCTACAAGGTCTATGCGTTCGTGATCAGCGCGGGTTTCGCGGGACTTGCGGGGTGTCTCTATTCGTATTCCGAGCAGTACATTTCGCCGAACACGTATAACTTCGAACTGACGATCCTGTTCCTGCTCGCGATCATCATGGGCGGGCGCAAGACGCGCACGGGCGCGATCATCGGCTCGACGGTCATCGTGATGTTGCCGAAGCTGCTCGACGATATCGCAAACTTTCGCGTCGTCGCGACGGCGCTGGCGGTCGTCGTCGTCGCGGGCGCGGTGCTCGCGCTCGTGCGCAAGACCACGACGCTGCAGCGCGTGGCGGTGCCGGTCATCGGCACGGCGGGCCTCGCGGTGTTCTCGTTCTGGATCGAAGCGCTGACCGACTGGCGCCTCACCATCTTCGGTCTGATGATCCTGCTCGTCGTGTATTACCTGCAGGACGGCATCGTCGGCTTCGTGCGCAAGACGCTGAACCTTGGCCGCGTGCGTGTGACGAAGGTCGATACCGATGAACTCGCGACCCAGACGCGCCAGGACGATGCGGTGGCGGCGGTCGGCACGCAGGGCGCGGATACGATCCTCGACGTGCGCGGCGTGCTGATGCAGTTCAGCGGCCTGAAGGCGTTGAACGACGTGAACCTGACGGTGAAGCGCGGCACGATCCACGGCCTCATTGGTCCGAACGGCTCGGGCAAGAGCACGATGATGAACGTGCTGACGGGCATCTATGTGCCGACGGCGGGTGCGATCGAATACGAAGGGCAGTCGCTCGCAGGGCGGACTTCATCGAAGATCGCGCTCTCGGGCATTGCGCGGACGTTTCAGAACGTGCAGCTCTTTGGCGAGATGACGGCGCTGGAGAATGTGCTCGTCGGCTTGCATCACACGTTCGAGTCGAACTTCGCGGATGTCGGCGTGATGAGTCCGCGATATCGGCGTGAGGAACGTGCGGCGCGTGAGCGTGCGTTCAACATGCTGCGCTTTGTGGGGCTGGAGAATGTCGCTGCGGAGGAAGCGCGCAATTTACCTTACGGCAAGCAGCGTCTGCTTGAGATCGCGCGTGCTCTGGCGCTCGATCCGCAATTGCTTTTGCTCGATGAACCAGCGGCGGGGTTGACCGCGCCGGATATTCGCGAACTCGTCGCGATCATTCGCAAGGTGCGCAATCATGGGATTACGCTCGTTCTGATCGAGCATCATATGGATGTCGTCATGAGTGTTTGCGATACCGTTTCGGTGCTGGATTTCGGGCAGAAGATCGCCGAGGGGAAGCCTTCGGAGATTCAGGCTAATGAGAAAGTTATCGAGGCTTATTTGGGTGGGCAGGCTGCCCAGGTTGCTTGATTTGGGGGTTTTTTGCTTCGCCGGATCCCGGATTCGCGGTGGTCTATTAGCACTGCCCCTCCCCGGGGCGGGGGTCACTTTCTTTGCTGCTGCAAAGAAAGTAACCAAAGAAAGCAGCTCGTTCGGGCCCGCGGTCACACGCACGTTGGCCATGCTTGCCAGCCCGCGATGGCACTCGCCTAAGTGTCGCCCCCAAAGGCCCACTCGGGCTTGGCTCGCGCACGGTCTGACAAGCTAGTTGTTTTAAGGCGCTGGTTCAGCACGTAATAGCTTCGGCACAGCGCTACGCGCTGCCGCTGGGTCTACAAGGGAAACCAACGGAATACATGTGCGGTGCATTGAGTTGGAGGCATCAGCAAAGAAGCCCACGCGCACCCGATTGACCCATCGGCCGCGAAGCGGGCCGGAGCTATTTGGTGCTGAACCAGTGTGTTGTGTGGTGCGATGAGTCAGACCGTGCGCGGTCCAAGCTCTTATCTGCTTGTGAGGGCACTCGCTACTGCCGGGCCATTAGGCCAATCGCCTGTGCCGCGGCCGGCGTGAAGTGCTTAGGCTGGGGATAGCTGTTTCTTTGGTTACTTTCTTTGCAGCAGCAAAGAAAGTGACTGCCGCCCCGCACAGGGGCAACACAAATAGACCGACGCGAAATCAGGATTCCACCAAAAAAAGCCTAAAGCGAAAACCAGAAATGCTGACGATAAAAAACCTCCACGCCGGCTACGGCAAAGTCAAAGTCCTCCACGGCATTTCGCTAGACGTGCCCAAGGCGAAGGTAGTCACCCTGATAGGCTCCAACGGCGCGGGCAAGACCACAACCATGCGCGCCATCTCCGGCATGATCAAACCGACGGAAGGCGAAATCACGATGGGCGTCGGCAGCAACACAAAGCGCATCGACTCGCTCGAGTCGCACAAGATCGCGCGTCTCGGGCTCGCGCATTCCCCCGAGGGGCGTCGCGTCTTCGCGACCATGTCCGTCACCGACAATCTGCTCCTCGGCGCATTCCCGCGCCTGACGTGGTCGCGTCCGAAAGGCGACGTCAACGCCGATCTCGAACGCGCGATCGACCTGTTTCCGCGATTGAAAGAGCGCCGCAATCAGCTCGCAGGCACGCTATCGGGCGGCGAACAGCAAATGCTCGCGATGGCGCGCGCGATCATGCTCAACCCGGACCTCGTGCTGCTCGACGAACCATCGATGGGCCTCGCGCCCATTCTCGTCGACGAAGTATTTCGCATCATCGAGCGCCTGAAAGCCGATGGCGTCACGATGCTGCTCGTCGAGCAGTTCGCCGCCGCCGCGCTCAACGTCGCGGATTACGGCTACGTGCTGGAGAACGGCCGCGTCGCGACACACGGTCCGGCCGAGCAGTTGCGCAACGATCCATCGGTGAAGGCCGCGTATCTCGGCGCGAGTCACTGACACCCCGAACAAATGCCGCACTGCGGCAAGCGAAGCCGAACTATCATGGTGACGGGCGCGCGCAAACATGCGCACGCGACATCCTCACAAGGAGCTGCCATGATCAGCGGCAAGACCACTCTGATTGCCCACCTCGGCTACCCGACCGAAGCGTTCAAGGCGCCGATGATCTACAACCCCTGGTTCGACAAACAGAACATCGACGCCGTCGTGGTGCCGATGGGCGTCAAACCCGAGGATTACGTCGCGTTCCTGCCGCATCTGTTCAAGCTGACCAACATTCGCGGCGCGCTCGTTACCATGCCGCACAAGATCACGACCGTCGGACTGATGGATGAAGTCAGCCCGACCGCGCGCATCGCCGGAGCCTGCAACGCAATCCTCAAACGCCCGGACGGCACGCTCGTCGGCGATCAGTTCGACGGCGCGGGCTTCGTGCGCGGCGTCGAACGCAAGGGCCGCAAGCTCGCGGGCACGAGCGTGCTCGTGCTCGGCAGCGGCGGCGTCGGTTCGCCGATCGCGGCATCGCTCGCGGCGGCAGGCGTCGCGGAACTCGCTATCTTCGATACCAACACGGCTTCCGTCGAAGGGCTCGCGTCGCGCTTGCGTGAGCACTATCCCAAGCTCGTCGTAAGAACGGACACGAAAGATCCCGCCGGCTTCGACGTGATCGTGAACGCGACGCCGCTCGGCATGAAGGAAACGGACCCCTTGCCGTTCGATATCGACCGCATCGCGCCGGGCACGTTCGTCGGCGAAGTGGTGATGAAATCGGAGTACACGCCGCTCTTGCGCGCAGCCAAGGACAAGGGCTGCGCCGTGCAGGTCGGCACGGACATGCTTTTCGAAATGATTCCGGCGTATCTGGAGTTCTTCGGCTACGGCACCGCCACCGCCGATGACTTGCGCTCGGTCGCGCAGATCAAATATGCGTAAGGAAGCTTGCGCGGACATAACCGCGCTTCGTTCCTATACTTTGATCGACATAGCTTCGATCGACACAGCAACGCAGACGCTCATCCTCTGACAAATAGGCTGTCCCACGCGGCGGCCCGGAAAAAGGAAGGGAGGAATCATGGGATCGACTGCACCCGGCGTTCCGGCCGACGACAAGCACGCGCCCGAGCCGCACGGCCACCCGGCATTGATGGGGCTCTCGCTCGCGGCGCTCGGCGTCGTCTACGGCGACATCGGCACGAGTCCGCTCTATACGCTCAAGACCGTCTTCGATCCCGCAGGCGGCCTGCCATTGCAGCCCGCGAACGTGATCGGCATCGTGTCGCTCATCTTCTGGTCTCTCACGATCATCGTCTCGCTCAAATACGTAACGCTGATCCTGCGCGCCAACAATCACGGCGAAGGCGGCATCATGGCGCTGCTCGCGCTGGCGGCGTCATCGGTCGAATCGAAGAAGCGGTTGAAGCACGTGCTCTTGCTCATCGGCGTGATGGGCGCCGCGCTCTTTTACGGCGATGGCGTCATCACGCCGGCCATTTCCGTGCTGAGCGCGGTGGAAGGGCTGGAAGTGGCCGCGCCGGGCCTGCAGCCCTATGTCGTGCCCGTGACGCTCGTCGCGCTGATCGCGCTCTTCGTGATGCAGAAGCACGGCACATCGGGCATCGGCGCGGTGTTCGGGCCGGTGATGGTGCTGTGGTTCGCGATACTGGCGGTGTCGGGCGTCGTGAACATCAAGGATGCACCGCATATTCTCGTGGCGCTCAATCCGCTCGAAGGGCTCGCATTCTGCCTGCATCATCGCTGGCTCGCGTTCGTCGCCCTCGGTGCGGTCGTGCTTTCGCTCACGGGCGCCGAAGCGCTTTATGCCGACATGGGCCACTTCGGCTCGCGGCCGATCCGCCTCACGTGGTTCGCCGTCGTCTTTCCCGCGCTCGCGCTCAACTATCTCGGACAGGGCGCGCTGCTGATCACGGACCCGGGCGCTTTGCAGAATCCGTTCTACCGGCTCTTTCCGTCATGGATGCTCTATCCGATGGTCGTGCTCTCGACCATCGCGACGGTCATCGCATCGCAGGCCGTCATCTCCGGCACCTATTCGATGACCAAGCAGGCGATGCAGCTCGGCTTCCTGCCGCGCATGAGCGTCGTGTACACGTCGGCGAAGGAGATCGGGCAGATCTATGTGCCGGGCATCAACTGGACGCTCCTGCTCGCGGTGGTCGCGGCCGTGCTGGGCTTCGGCTCGTCGACGGCGCTCGGTTCCGCATACGGCATCGCCGTCACCGGCACGATGCTCATCACGACGGTGCTGACGTTCTTCGTGATCCGCTACGCGTGGCACTACAACTGGGCGCTATGCGTCGTCGCGACGGCTTTCTTCTTCGTCATCGACGCGATGTTCTTCTCGGCGAATTGCCTGAAGATCGCGGAAGGCGGCTGGTTCCCGGTCGCGATCGGTCTCGTGATGTTCACCGTCATGGCGACGTGGGGACGCGGCGCGCAAATGATGATCCAGGAGGCTCGCGTGCGCGCCGGCGCGACGCCGCTCAAGCCCTTCCTCAAGAGCCTCATCGCACGCGCGCCCGCACGCGTGGAAGGCACGGCGATATTCATGTCGAACGATCCCAGCGGCGTGCCGCATTCGTTGCTGAACAACCTCATGCATAACCGCGTGCTGCACGAACACACGGTGTTTCTGACGGTCACCACCGAGCCGGTGCCGTGGGTCGAGGAGGCGCGCCGCGTCTGTATCGAGACGCTCGGCAACGGCTGTTTTCAGGTGACCGTGAACTATGGCTTCAAGGACGAAGTCGACCTGCCTGCCGCGCTCGAAAAGTGCCGCTCTTCGGGGCTCAAGTTCGATCGCGCGACGATTTCGTATTTCCTTTCGCGTGCAACCGTGGTGCCGACGCCGGGCACCGGCATGGCCTTATGGCGCGAACGCCTCTTCGCGATCATGCTGCACAATGTGGGCAACGTAGCGGCCTATTTGCGATTACCGGCCGATCGCGTGATCGAGCTCGGCGCGCGGGTCGAAATATGACGGCGCAAATCGGCTGATTTGCGTGCATCCGGCGCAAGCGGGCGGCCGCGGATTGCGCGAGACTCAAGACAAGACATGCGGCACACAGGAGACGCCATGACCGCCAGCAGCCCGCCGACCCGCCATCCATTCCCCTCTACCGCGCGCCTCGTCGAGCGCGGCAAGATCGTCTCTGCGCGCGAGGCGGTGCGCCTGATCCGCTCGGGCGATACGCTCGCGACGAGCGGTTTCGTCGGCATCGGCTTCGCGGAGGAAGTGGCGATCGCGCTCGAGGAACGCTTCGTCGAAGGCAGCGATCCGATCGCGGATCTGACGCTCGTCTACGCCGCGGGTCAGGGCGATGGCCGCACGAAAGGCCTCAATCACCTGGCGCATGAAGGCCTGATCAAACGCGTGATAGGCGGCCACTGGGGACTCGTGCCGGGCCTGCAGAAGATGGCGATCGAGAACCGCGTCGAAGCGTACAACCTGCCGCAAGGCGTGATCTCGCAACTCTTTCGCGATATCGCCGCGCATCGGCCCGGGCAGCTCTCGACGGTCGGCCTCGGCACCTTCGTCGATCCGCGCAACGGCGGCGGCAAGCTCAACGCGCGCACGACCGACGATCTCGTGCGACTCATGCCTATCGACGGCACGGACTATCTGTACTACAAGACCTTTCCGATCGATGTCGCGATCGTGCGCGGCACGACCGCCGATCTGAACGGCAACATCACGATGGAAAAGGAAGCGCTGACGCTCGAAGCGCTGTCCATCGCGATGGCCGCGCGCAATTCGGGCGGCATCGTGATCGCGCAGGTCGAGCGGCTCGCGGAGTCGAACACGCTCAATTCGCGTCACGTGAAAATTCCCGGCGTGATGGTCGATTGCGTCGTGGTCGCGAAGTCCGACAATCACTGGCAGACCTTCGGCGAGCAATACAGCGCGGCATTTTCGAGCGAGCTGCGCGTGGCCGCGAGTTCCGTGCCGCCGATGGCGCTCACGGAACGCAAGATCATCGCGCGGCGCGCCGCATTCGAGCTGATGGCCAACAGCGTCGTCAATCTCGGCATCGGCATGCCCGAAGGCATCGCGAGCGTCGCGAACGAGGAGCAGGTGATCGACCTCTTCACGATGACGACCGAGCCCGGCGTGATCGGCGGCATTCCGGCGGGCGGCCTCAACTTCGGCGCGGCCACGAATACGCAGGCGATCATCGATCAGCCTTATCAGTTCGATTTCTACGATGGCGGCGGCCTCGATATCGCGTTCCTCGGTCTCGCGCAGGCGGACGCCGACGGCAATCTCAACGTGAGCAAGTTCGGGCCGAAGCTGGCCGGCGCGGGCGGCTTCATCAACATCAGCCAGTCGGCGAAGAAAGTGGTGTTCGTGGGCACGTTCAACGCGGGCAAGCTGGATGTCGCGATCGGCGACGGCAAGCTCAGGATTCGCCGCGAAGGCGATTGCCGCAAGTTCGTCGATGCGGTCGAGCATCGTACGTTCAGCGGCCGTTATGCGGCCGAGCGCGGGCAGACCGTGCTCTATATCACCGAGCGCTGCGTGTTCGAACTCACGGACAAGGGCCTCGCGCTCACGGAAGTCGCGCCTGGTATCGATATCGAGCGGGATATCGTCGGGCAAATGGGCTTCAGGCCGATCATGGATACGCCGCCGCGCCTGATGGACGAACGCATTTTCCGCGATGCGCCGATGGGTCTGCGCAATGTGCTGCTCAGGCTCGATCTGTCGGAACGCTTCAGCTACGACCCGGAAAAGAATCTCTTCTTCATCAACTTCGAAGGCCATGAAGTAAAGAGCCTGAGCGATGTCGAAGCGATACGCGTCGAAGTCGAAAAGCAATTGGCGGCCATGAGGACGAAGCCGCACGCGATCGTGAACTACGATAACTTTTCGATTCGGCCCGACATGCTCGACGCCTATTCGGAGATGGTGACGAAGCTCGTCGATGGCCTTTACGACCGCGTGACGCGCTATACGACGAGCAGCTTCCTGCGCCTCAAACTCGGCGATGCATTGAAGCGCCGCGGCGTCGCGCCGTATATCTACGAAAGCCCTGAAGAAGCGCGCGAACACGAGTCGAAACGCGCGTCCGAATGACAATGGGCCGCGTCGAGCGGCCCATTGCATTGCATGTTATCCACGCGCGGTGTGCTTCGGCGCAGTCTCCCGCTGATTGCGCAGCCTGCTATGGCGTATGCCATAGCCGAAGTAGATCACGACGCCGATCGCCATCCATACGATGAGCCGTATCCACGTATCGGCGGGCAGTCCGGACATCAGGAAGAGCGAGGACAGCGCGCCGAGCGGAGCGACGACATACACCGCGGGCGTCTTGAACGCGCGCTCCAGATTCGGCTGCGTGATGCGCAGCACCAGCACGCCGATGCATACCACCATGAACGCGAACAGCGTGCCGATGCTCACCAGTTCGCCGACGAGCCCGATCGGCAAAAGCCCCGCCAGGATCATCACGATGATGCCGGTGATGATCGTCGTGATGTAGGGCGTCTGAAAGCGCGGGTGAATCTTCGATGCAAATGGCGGCAGGAGGCCGTCTCGCGCCATCGAATAGAAGATGCGCGGTTGCGACAGCAGCAGCACGAGAATCACCGACGTGAGGCCGAAGATCGCACCCAGCTTGACGATGGGCGAGAGCCAGCGCATGCCGATCGCATCGACGCCGACTGCGATCGGATCGGCCACGTTGAGCTTGTCGTATGACACGATGCCCGTCAGCACATACGACACGAGCACATAGAGGATCGTGCAAATCGTGAGCGAGCCGAGCAGGCCGATCGGCATGTCGCGTTTCGGATTGCGCGTCTCCTGCGCCACGCACGACACCGAATCGAAGCCGATATAGGCAAAGAACACGACCGCCGCGCCGCGCAGCACGCCGCTCATGCCGAACACGCCCGATTCTCCGGTGTTCGGCGGAATGAACGCGCCTGTCGGGTTTTGCGCGGTGACCCAGTGGCTCCTGTCCACGAACGCGATGCCCGCGGCGATGAACGCGATCACGATCAGCACCTTGATGATGACGATGAAGCTGTTCACGCGCGCCGACTCGCGTATGCCGATCACGAGCAGCATCGTGATGAGCCCGACGATCACCATCGCAGGCACGTTGAGTATCGCGCCGACGTGGCTCCAGCCGTGACCGGGATCGTAGGCGAAGGGCGCTTTCGCGAGCTGCTCCGGTATGTCGATGCCGAGCGAATGCAGAAAGCTCACGACATAGCCGGACCAGCCGATGGCGACCGTCGTCGCGCCGACCGCGTATTCGAGGATCAGATCCCAGCCAATGAGCCACGCGATCAGCTCGCCCATCGTCGCATAGGCATACGTGTAGGCGCTGCCGGAAACCGGCACCGTGGACGCCATTTCGGCATAACACAGTCCCGCGAGCGCGCAGACGATCGCGCCCAGCACGAACGACAGGATGATCGCGGGCCCGGCGTTGGTCGCGGCCGCGTGGCCCGTCAGCACGAAAATCCCCGCGCCGATGATGCAGCCTATGCCGAGCAACACGACATCGAGTGCGGTGAGCGAACGTTTCAGCGTGTGGCCGCCGTGTTCCTGAAGCACTTCCTCGGTTTCTTCCGCTTCGCTTTGCAGCGTAGCAACGGACTTTCTTTGCATGACGGTCACGATCGCCTCCTGTGCGGCGGCAGCGAGGCCGCGCCCGGTGGCGCGGCGAAGTCTGTCGCCCGTTCAAGTGCGGGATGATGCACACGCCGCTTGCTTCACACCTGCACGTTCGTTCTGACGTATTGCCGTTTCGTGATAGCAGATTTTGCCGGGGAATTCGAGCGCTGCTCAGCGATGCGCGTGCAACGACGCGTTTTACGAGTACGTTCGTGCACGGCGAGCGGCTTGCAGCAGGAAACGTGCCGCGCTCGGCGCCGGTCGGGACTGCGCTCGCGCGGCGCAAGACCCCACAACGGTCAAGGACATACGCGGACGGCATAAAGCACGGATGCGCGGCGCACTATAATCAGTTGCACAGTTGCGATTTTCAACCCGGAATCCGTTCCTGTTGCTTGCGGAACGTTCACCGGACTTTCCTCACGTGGAGAATTTGATATGGCTATACGCATTGGTGATGAAGCCCCCGATTTCACGGCGGAGACGACCGAAGGCACGATTCGCTTTCACGAGTGGATCGGCGACAAATGGGCGATCCTCTTCTCGCATCCGAAGGACTTCACGCCCGTCTGCACGACCGAGCTCGGCTACATGGCCAAGCTCAAGCCCGAGTTCGACAAGCGCGGCACGAAGGTGATCGGCCTCTCGATCGATCCGGTGACGAATCACTCGCAATGGGCCAAGGATATCGAGGAGACGCAGGGTACCGCGGTCAACTATCCGATGATCGGCGACGCGGATCTGAACGTCGCGAAGCTCTACGACATGATCCACCCGAACGCGAGCGGCGCGAATCCGCGCACGGCAGCCGACAACGCGACGATCCGCGCCGTGTTCATCGTCGGTCCGGACAAGAAGGTGAAGGCCACGTTCACGTATCCGATGAGCGCGGGCCGCAACTTCGACGAAGTGCTGCGCCTGCTCGACGCGCTGCAACTGAACGCGAAGCACACGGTCGCGACGCCGGTGAACTGGAAACCGGGCGAGGACGTCATCATCCCCACGTCCGTATCGGATGACGACGCAAAGAAGAAGTATCCGGACGGCTTCAAGACGCTCAAGCCGTATCTGCGCACGGTGGCGCAGCCGAAGTAACGCACGCGCAACTGAAATCGGACGCCGGCCGCACACGCGGGCCGGCGTTTTTATTTCAGCTCAGTTGTGTCCGGTGCGGCGTTCGGGCGACGTTTCGACTTCGCCCGGCTTGCGCAGCATCTTGTCCACTTCGCCCGCGTGCATCTCCTCGGTTTCGATCATCTGCCGCGCGTATTCCTCCAGCGCGACGGAGCGGCCCTCGACGAGCTTCAGCAAGTCGCGATAAAGACCGAGCGCGACGTTTTCCGCCTGTAGCGATTCGCGCAGGATCGTCGCGATGTCGAAGGTGTGATTGTCGAGCAGCGGGCCGATTGCGAGCGATGGATAGGCGCCGAGCGTCGTGATCCATTCGCCGGCCTGATGCGCATGCACGAGCGATTCATCGGCCTGCGCGCGCAGCCACGACACGATGGGAATGCGTCCGAAGCCGAACACGAGAAACGAATAGTGCGTGTAGCGCACGACGCCCGCCAGTTCGGATTCGAGGATCCTGTTCAGGACGTCGACGACCTTTTCCTTTTCGAGCTCTGCCATTCTTGCCTCCGTTTTTCCAACGCCAGGCGCTCCGCAGGACGGAGAGGCCATGATTCGTCGCATGCCGCGGCATCACTCATTGTAGTCACGCGCACGGCGCATGCGAGGCGAAACTGCGGCTGGAGGCGCGCAAGATATGCGCCCGGAACGGCTATGGAGGCGATGCAGGCGGCCCTGCGGCCGCGGCACCGGTACGGCGGAAACCCTGCGTTCAGGCGATTTCTTCGATCCAGAGCGCAGCCGTGCGCGCCAGCACCTGCGACATGGCCGTGCGCGCGCCGTCTCCATCGGCGGTTTCGATGGCCCGCACGAGCCGGCCGTAATCGCCGAGCTGGGAGTCGGGCACGCGTGGCAGCGCATGCGGCTGCGCGCGCAAGGCTGCCTTCATCGTCCGGATGCCGACGCGCACGACGCTGCCCATCTGGCGCAGCACTTCGTCGCCGCTTGCATCGACGATAGCGGCCTGTAGCGCCTCTTCCGCGGCGGACTGTAGGGGTTCGGACGGGCTCGCGTGCAAAAGCCGCTGATAGGCCGCATTGATGGCGATGCGCTGGTGCCGGTTTGCGCGCGTCGCGGCGAGCGCGGCGGCGGGCGGATCGACGAGCGCGCGGAACTCGATCAGCCTGCGTATGCAGTCGGGATCATGCAGCGCGCGCATGCGCCACTCGGCGACCTCGGGATCCATGATGAGCCATTCCCGCGCGGGCTTGATGCGTGTGCCCGTCTTGGGTCGCACGTCGAGCATGCGGCGCGAGATGAGAATGCTCAGCGCCTCGCGCATGATGGTCCGGCTCACGCCGTGCTGCTTCGAGAGGATGACTTGTGGCGGCAGCACGTTGTCCTGGTATTCGCCGCTCACGATGCCCGCTACGAGCTGGTTCACCACGCGTTTGACGAGCGATGCTTCATAGCCATGATTCATGTTTTTGTTCTCGTGATAACGCCCACGCCTGTGGCTTCTCGCTACTCGTCGCCGAGTGGCAGAGCCAGCGCTTGTCTAAGTTCACGGCGTGTCGGTGCACCGCGCGGGCGAACTTTCGCGCGCAGCGCTTCCCCCCCGGCACGCCGTGTATTTGGTCCCCGGATTCAGCTATCGATGCGGTATGAGCCGCATACCCCGCAGCGGTCGGCATTGTTTGGACAGCATCGTCGATCCGCTGAAAGAAGCGTATCTCTGCGTGGCCTGTTTTAACAATATGGTGCACCGCTAATTCGACTGACTATCGTGCGTCCGCCCACAAAATCGCGCGGGCGCGCAACACGGCGCGAATCGCCAGAAATGCGCAAGCGTTTGCGCGTCGTCGGTTATGCGAAGCATCGAACACAACGCTCGATGCGGCAGCCATGTGTTATTTTTGCGAGCCATAGCAACGCAACGACACAACGAGGAAACGAAACATGAAAGTCGCCGTCATGGGTGCGGGCGCGGTCGGTTGTTACTACGGCGGCATGCTTGCGCGCGCGGGTCACGAGGTCGTGTTGATCGCGCGGCAGCAGCATGTCGAAGCGATCGAACGCGATGGCCTGCGCCTCGACACGCAGCATTTCGACGAGCGCGTGCGCGTGGCCGCGAGCACCGACGCGAGCGCGGTGAAGGGCGCGCAACTCGTGCTCTTCTGCGTGAAGTCCACCGATACCGAGAGCGCTGCAAAGGCGCTCGCGTCGCATCTCGAACACGATGCGTTGCTGCTCTCGCTGCAGAACGGCGTGGAGAATGCCGAACGCCTGCGCGAGTTGCTGCCGCAGGAAGCGGCGGCCGCGGTCGTGTATGTCGCGACCGGGATGGCGGGGCCGGGGCACGTCAAACACAACGGCCGCGGCGAGCTCGTGATTGAGCCATCGACGAAAAGCGAGGAGGTCGCGCGTGCGTTCGTCGAGGCGGGCGTGCCGACCGAGATTTCCGACAACGTGCGTGGCGCGCTGTGGGCCAAGCTCGTGCTGAATTGCGCCTACAACGCGCTGTCCGCGATCACGCAGTTGCCGTACGGAAAGCTCGTGCAGGGCGAGGGCATCACGCGCTCGATGCGCGATGTCGTCGACGAATGTCTCGCGGTGGCGAAGGCCGACAACGTGATCATTCCCAGCGACGTCGATGCCGCCGTGCGCCGCATCGCCGAAACGATGCAGAACCAGTACTCGTCGACGGCGCAGGACGTGGCGCGCGGCAAGACGAGCGAGATCGATCATCTGAACGGGCTGATCGTGCGGCGAGGCGAAGCGCTCGGCATCCCGACGCCCGCGAACCGCCTGCTGCATGCGCTCGTCAAGGCGATCGAAAGCAAGGCCTCGTAGCGCGCGATTCGAAGGTGTGGGGGCGAGGCCGGGCACGGCCGATGCTGAGTTATGCAGCACGCACAGAAAACACCGTGCGTAGCCCAACACACCGGAGGTTCACCATGAAATCGTTCGTCAAGGCCGTGGCCGTCGCCGCTGTAGTGGTGGCGCCGGCGCTCTCTTTCGCGCAAACCGATTCGTCGCTTACGCGTGATCAGGTGAAGCAGGATCTGCGGCAGGTCGAAGCCGCCGGCTATGATCCGACGCGCTCGGACCAGACTTCGTATCCATCAGATATCCAGGCCGCTGAAAGTCGCGTGGCGCGCCAGAACGGTGCATACGGCGGAACAGCGGCCGGCCGATCGGCCTCAGGCACGCGCAACATGATGCCGCCTTTGAATGACGACGGCACAAAGCCGGTTTATTTTGGCCGTTGATGATGACGCGGCCGGGTTCTGCGCGTTCGGCGCAACGGCGCTAACATCGGTTCTTCCATTCGCTCTATCGCGTTCATGCGCAGGAAGACACTCATGGATAAAGCCGTCAAGATTCCCGGCCCCGATCATCCGATCACGGTCGAACCCAGTCCGTTGCACGTGATCGTGAAGGCGGGCGGGCATGTCATCGTCGATACTTCGAGGGCGCTATCTTTGCGCGAGGCATCGTATCCGGAGGTGCTCTATGTCCCGCGCGAAGACGTGGACATGACAAAACTCGAACGCACGTCGCACACGACATACTGCCCTTACAAAGGCGAATGCAGCTATTACAGCATCCCGTCGGGTGGACAAAAAGCCGCCAATGCAGTGTGGTCCTATGAGATGCCATACGACGCGGTTGCATCGATAAAAGATCATCTGGCGTTTTATCGAGATCGCATCGATTCATTCGAAACGCGCGACGCCTGACACTCAATCGAGCAAGGTTTTGGCGCGGTGCTTGAGCATCGCGCTGAAGTCGTCGAGCCAGCCGACCGACAGACGCCAGCTCTGCCAGTAGAGGTCAACATCCAGGCGCGCGCCGGGCGACACTTCCACGAGCGCGCCGCTGTCCAGTTGCGCCGCGACGAGCCGTTGCGGACACATACCCCACGCAAGCCCGGACGTGCACGCGCGCACGAAGCCTTCGCCATGCGGCACGACATGCGCGGGCGGCTCGATATCTGCGCGGCTTACACGCTTGACGAAGCGTTTCTGCAATTCATCCTTCTCGTTGAAGTTGACGCATGGCGCTCGACGCAGCGCGTCACGCGTCAGTCCGTCAGCGAAATGACGCTCGAAATACGCGGGTGAACACACGGCGCGATATCGCATGCGCCCGAGTTTCACCGAGCGCCAGCCGGGTACGGGTTCGGCCTGCGTGGTGATGGCGCCTTGCACGTCGCCTTCGCGAATGCGTTGCGCGGTGTGATCCTGATCGTCAACGACGAGGTCCAGCATCAGTTCACGCTCGATACAGAAGTCCGCCGCGGCGTCGATGAACCAGGTGCTCATGCTGTCGTCGTTCACCGCGATGCGCAGCTTCGCGCGCCGCTCGCTCGGCGCGCCCGGCAAGGCCGGCATGCGTCCGCCGAGTTCCGCTTCGAGCAATTGCACCCGTTCGGTATGGCGACACAGCAGCGCGCCCGAAGCCGTCGCTTCGCACGGCTGGCCGCGCTTGACGAGCAGGCTGCCGACGCGCTCTTCCAGCAGCTTCACACGCTGCGACACCGCTGACGGCGTGACGTTGAGATCCCGCGCCGCGCGTTCGAAAGACCCCGTGCGCACGACGGCGAGCAACGCATCGAGCAGAGCGTAGTCGAGCATTAGCGTTCCTTAATCGAAATTAGGAAGTTTAGCTGTTTGAACGCACGTTCAAAGCGCAGACTACGGCTTTCTTCGATCCCGATCAAGCGACGCCATGCAACCGAATCCCTTCAAACTCGAACGATACTTCGCGCGACATGAATTCACCGCGCGCCACTTGCTGTGCAGTTCCGATCCCGAATCGATGTCGATCGGCGAATTGCTCGCGTACGAACCCGGCGCGATCGACGGATTGAGCGATACGTGGCTCGGCTATACCGAGTATCCCGGCGCGCCCGCGCTGCGACGCGAGCTCGCGACGCTGTACGAGCACATCGACGCGGACGACATCATCGTGCACACGGGCGCGCAGGAAGCCATCTATTCGTTCATGCACACGATGCTCGCGCCGGGCGATCACATGATCGTGCATATGCCGGGCTATCAGTCGCACTATTCGGTGGCCGAGGCGATGGGCGTGAGTGTGTCGCCGTGGAAAGCGCGCGAGGAGGCGGGCTGGGCGCTCGATCCGGACGAACTCGAAACGCTCGTCACGCCCGCCACGCGCGCGCTCGTGATCTGCGCGCCGCACAATCCGACCGGCTATCTGCCGTCGCGCGACGTGTTCGATGCGATCGTCGCGTTCGCGCGCAGGCATGGGCTGTGGCTCTTCAGCGACGAGGTGTATCGCGGTCTGGAGCACGATCCCGCCGATCGCCTGCCCGCTGCGTGCGACGTGTACGAGCGCGCGATTTCACTCGGCGCGCTTTCGAAGACGCATGGGCTCGCGGGGCTTCGCCTCGGCTGGATCGCGACGAAGAGCGCGCAGGTGCTCGAACGCATGAGCACGTTCAAGGACTATCTCACCATCAGCAACAGCGCGCCGAGCGAGTATCTCTCGGCGATCGCGGTGCGCCATACCGATGCGCTCATCGAACGCAATGTGTCGATCGTGCGCGCCAATCTGCGCGTGCTCGACGATTTCTTCGCACGTCACGCGGATCGCTTCGAATGGCATCGTCCGCGCGCGGGCACCATCGGCTTCGTGCGTCTGAAACGCGGGCACGCCGAACAGTTCTGTTCCGAACTGCTCGAACGCACCGGCGTGCTGCTACTGCCTTCGACGCTCATCGATCACGGCGACGCGCATGTGCGCCTCGGTTTCGGCCGACGCAACATGCCCGAGGTCGTCGGGCTTCTCGACGCTTATCTGGAAGCGACCGCCACGAGCACCGCATCCTGACGATACGCGGCCGGATACATCTGCTTCAGATTTGCTACTTTCGGCAGATCGTTGATCGCGATATACGGGCTTTCCGGATGCTCCGTCAGGTAGTTCTGGTGATAGCCTTCGGCCGGATAAAAGCCCTTGTAGTCTTCGACCTTCGTGACGATCTTGCCGCTGTACACGTGGGCCTTGTCGAGCTGCGCGATATACGAATCGGCGATCTCACGTTGCGCCGTGTTTGTCGGAAACACCGCCGAACGATATTGCGTGCCGTGATCCGGGCCTTGATAGTTCAGCTCCGTCGGGTTGTGCGCGACGGAGAAGAAGATCTGCAAGAGCTTGCCGTAAGAGACCTGCGCCGGATCATAGGTGATGCGCACCGACTCCGCGTGACCCGTGTCGCCTTCGCTGACGCGATCGTATTGCGCGGTGTCGGCCGCGCCGCCCGCATAACCCGACATCACTTCCTTCACGCCGCGCACGTGCTGAAACACGCCTTGCACGCCCCAGAAGCAACCGCCCGCGAACACGGCGGTTTCCGTATGCACCGCGCCCGCGGTTTCGTCGTGCACGGGCGGCGGAATCTTCACGGCGGCCTCGCTCGAATGCGCGACGCGCTGCAATGCGAACGCGCCCGCGAACAGCACGGCCACGCTCGCGGCCTTGAACGTTTTGCTGGTGGTCTTGAACATCTTTGCTCCTCGATGAGTCTCGTTCAACCGAACGTGAACGCGTACGCTTCGACCCCGGGGTCGAGAAATTCGATCGTGAACGTGCGATCCGCGACGGTGCCCGTCTGACGCACGAGTTGATAAAGGCGCTGCTCGGTCACAGTGCCGCTTCCGTCGGCCTGCACGTCGCTGCCGTGTGAAGCGCCCGGCGCTGCACCATCGATGCTCACGCGAAAGCGCACGGGCTTGCCGTCCTTCGACGGTCCGAGCACGAGATGCAGGTCGCGCGCATGAAAGCGATAGACGATGCGGCCCTTCGTGCCTTCGAGCGTCGCATGTTCCGCGCCGACTTTCCACGGGCCCGCGAGTCCCCAGTCGTTCACATCGAGCGCTTTCGGCGCGGCATAGTCGTGGAGGCGATCGCGCGTTTCGCCGCCCGGCGACATGAACTGCTCCGCGCGTTCGTAGCCGATATACGTCTCCGGCGAACGCATGTCCGAGTTGTCGGCCTGCATCATCGCGCCTTCGCCGATGGCATCGTCGCCGCTCTTCGACGTCATCGACATGGAAGGCGCTGCGCCGTGGCCCGCTTCGGCGAGCAGTTGCTGGATCACATGCTCGGAGTGCGCATAATCGCCTTCGCCGAAGTGGTGATAGCGGATATTGCCCTGCGCATCGATGAAATAGTGCGCCGGCCAGTACTGATTGTTCAGCGCGCGCCAGATCGCAAAGTTGTTGTCGATGGCGACAGGATAGTCGATGCCGAGATCGTGAATCGCCTGCTTCACGTTGTCGACGTTACGCTCGAATGCGAACTCCGGCGCGTGCACGCCGATCACGACGAGTCCCTGATCGCGGTACTTTTGCGCCCAGGTCTTCACATAGGGCAGCGTGCGCAGGCAGTTGATGCACGAGTACGTCCATACATCGACGAGCACGACCTTGCCACGCAACGCTTCCTTCGTGAGCGGCGGCGAGTTGAGCCATTGCACTGCGCCCTCGAGCGACGGAAGCGTGCCTTCGACGGGCAGCGGTGCGGGGTTGGCCGACTTCGGCGGCTCGGTGCTCGCGCGCATCATTGCGCCATTGTTCGCGGGCTTCGCGGACATCATCATCGCGCCATTGTTTTTATTCGAGAGCTTGTCGACGAGTTGTTGTTCGATACCGGAGGTCGCCACCGTCGATACGCGAGCGAGCACGCCGGTGTCGAGTCCGAGCGCGATCGCGACGACGCCGAGCAGCATCGCCGCGCCGATGCCGCGCCGCACCCATTCGCCCGCGCCCAGCGAGCGCTTCATCGCGGCGAACACGCGTCCGCCGATCAGCAACGCGACCGCAAGCGATGTCGCCGCGCCGGCCGCGTAGGCGAGCAGCAGGAGCGTGGTGCCGGCGCTCGCGCCGTTGAGCGCGGCACCCGTCAGCACGAGGCCCAGGATCGGGCCCGCGCACGGCGCCCACAGCAGGCCCGTCGCGATGCCGAGCACGAACGATCCGCCGAAGCTCGGCTTGCCGTCGCCGCGCTGCGCGAAGGCGGTAAGGCGATTGCCCGCGCTGACGAGCGGATGCATCACGCGCTCGGCGACGCTCGGCAAGAGCAGCGTGAGGCCGAACACCGCGAGCAGCACGATCGCGGCCCAGCGGCCGTATTGATTGGCCTGCGTGACCCAGCCGCCGCCCACGGCCGCGAGCGTCGCGACCACGGCGAACGTCAGGCCCATGCCCGCGAGCAGAGGCAGGCCGCTCTTCACGAACGGCTGGTCCGCGCGCGAGAACACGAAAGGAAGCACGGGCAGGATGCACGGACTGAGAATCGTCAGCGCGCCGCCGAGATAGGCAAGGACGATAAGCAACATGATGATGTCGGGTCGAGGTTGATCGTGGTGTGAACGCGGTTCAGGCCGCGCCCGGTGTGAAATTCATCGCGACGCCGTTCATGCAGTAGCGCAGGCCCGTGGGCTTCGGTCCGTCGTCGAAAACGTGGCCCAGATGGCCGCCGCAGCGCCGGCAATGCACTTCCGTGCGCTCGACGCCGAACGAGCCGTCGATGCGCGTCGCGACCGCATGATCGAGCGGCGCCCAGAAGCTCGGCCAGCCCGTGTGACTGTCGAACTTGGTGCGCGACGAGAACAGCGCCAGCTGGCAGCCCGCGCAACCGAACGTGCCCGCGCGATGCTCGTCGTTGAGCGGGCTGGTGTACGGCCGCTCGGTGCCTTCGCGCCGCAGCACGTCGAATTGCACCGGATTCAGCAGGCGGCGCCATTCGTCCTCGCTATGGACGATTTCGAAGCGTTCCTGCGACGGCGCTTGCGGCCCGGAACCGGCCGCGAGCGCGCGCAGGCGTCCGCCCAGCGCGAACGCGGCGGCGGCGGCCGCGGTGCCCGTCAGGAGAAAGCGGCGGCGGGTTTGCATGATGCGTGCCTCGTTTTCGAGTGGAATGCCTGCATCGTAGTCGCGCGCGCATCCCCGAGTCCTCACCGAAAGTTAAATTAAATGTGATACTTCGGCGCGCGCTTTTCTGCACAATGGCACAGTCGCCGGTCCATTTCTTCTATGGACAGGGCGAGCATCATTCGACATTCGCTCATGGATCATCCGAAACGCATTCTGATCGTCGAAGACGACATGCATATCGCCGATGTGCTGAGTCTCAACCTGCGCGACGAGCGCTACGAAGTCGTGCATAGCGCCGATGGCGCCGAAGGCTTGCGCCTGCTGGAGCAGGGCGGCTGGGACGCGCTGATTCTCGATCTGATGCTGCCCGGCGTCGATGGCCTCGAAATCTGCCGCCGCGCGCGGGCGATGACGCGCTACACGCCGATCATCATCACGAGCGCGCGTTCGAGCGAGGTGCATCGCATACTCGGTCTCGAACTCGGCGCGGACGACTATCTCGCGAAGCCGTTCTCGGTGCTCGAACTCGTCGCGCGCGTGAAGGCGTTGCTGCGGCGCGTCGATGCGGTGGCGAAGGACTCGCGGCTCGATACGGGGCGCATCGAGGTCGCGGGCATCGCGATCGATCCGCTCGCGCGCGAAGCATGGGTCGATGGCGCGCGCATCGAGCTCACGCCACGCGAATTCGATCTGCTGTATCACTTCGCGCGTCATCCGGGCAAGGTGTTCTCGCGCATGGATCTGCTCAATGCGGTGTGGGGCTATCGGCATGAAGGCTACGAGCACACCGTCAACACGCACATCAACCGGCTGCGCGCGAAAGTGGAGAAGGATGCCGCCGATCCGAAGCGCATTCTCACGGTATGGGGCCACGGCTACAAGCTCGCGGCGCAATCGCCCGAAGGCAAGGACGCCGCGCCGTGAAGCTCACGCTGTCTCAACGGCTCTTCGCGGTGTTTTGCGTGCTGCTGCTCGCGTGCTGCGGCGCGTCGGCGTGGCTGCAGATCCGCGCGAGCGATCTGCGCGAGAAGGAGGTCATCCAGAGCCTCTCGCGCGGGCTCGCGGCGCACATCGCCCATGACGGCGCACTCGCCGATGTGAACGATTTCGACGCGCCCGCCGTACGGCGTCTCTTCAGTCAGTTGATGGTGGTGAATCCGAGCGTCGAGGTCTATCTGCTCGATGACACGGGCCGCGTGCGCGCCGACGATGCGCCGCCTGGGCACGTGAAGCGCGATCGCGTCGATCTCGCGCCGGTGCGTCAATTTCTCGATGGCGCTCCCTTGCCGATCCTGGGCGACGATCCGCGCAGCGACGACAAGCGCAAGGTGTTCAGCGCCGCGCCGCTCGCCGCGCCCGGCAAACCGCCGTTCGGATATGTCTATGTCGTGCTGCTCGGCGAGGAGCATGACGCACTCGCGGCGAAGGCATCGGCGAGCGCGGTGTTGCGGACCACGCTCGCATCGATGGGCCTCGTCACCTTGCTCGGGCTCGTCGCGGGCGTGGTCGCGTTCGGGCTCGTCACGCGGCCGCTGCGACGGCTCACCGAAGCGATGCGCAAATTCGACGCGCGCGGCGCGCCCACAGAACCGCCATTGCCGTCGATGCAAAGAGCGAGCGCAACCGACGTGCGCGAGAACGAACGCGACGAGATCGTCGTGCTCGAAAGCGCGTTTGCGCAGATGGCCGAGCGCATCGGCGAGCAATGGCGCGCGCTTGGGCGACAGGATCGCGAGCGCCGCGAGATGGTCGCGAATATCTCGCATGATCTGCGCACGCCGCTGTCGTCGCTGCATGGCTATCTGGAAACGCTGTCGCTCAAATCGGACACGCTTCCCGATACCGACCGGCGCCGTTATCTGTCGATCGCGCTTGCTCAGAGCGCGAAGGTCGGTCATCTCGCGCAGTCGTTGTTCGAGCTCGCGAAGCTCGAACACGGCATGGTCGCGCCGGAAGCCGAGCCGTTCTCGCTGACCGATCTCGTGCAGGACGTCTTCGAGAAGTTCGAGTTGTCCGCGCAGTCACGAGGCGTGCACCTGAATGCGCAGATCGCGCCGCGCTTGCCGAGTGTCGTGGCGGATCTCGGCATGATCGAACGCGTGCTTACGAATCTGCTCGACAACGCGATTCGTCACACGCCCGCGCAAGGCACGGTGGACGTGACGCTGGCACATGGGCGCGAGCATGCCGGTCGCGTCGAAGTCACGGTCAGCGACACAGGCACAGGCATTCCGCCCGCAATGCGGGAAGCGTTGTTCCAGCGTCCGTTCGCTTCAGGCGGCGCGCATCGTGGCGGGCTCGGCTTGCTCATCGTGCAACGCATGCTGCAACTGCACGGCAGCCAGATTCGCATGATCGATACAGAAGGCGCGGGCACGACGTTTCGCTTCGACTTGCCCGCCGCGGTCGCGCAGACCGGCGACGGCGCGCCGCACGCTCACGGATGGCGCGGATAAAAAAAAGCCCGACATTCCTGCCGGGCTGAATGGGATGGTCATCGCCTGCGCCTGATCGCGCCGTTGGAATGCGCGTGCGGCGTTGCCCGGTCTGACCATCCGCGTGGACGTTCGAGTGAAAGCCGATTCGCAGCGGGCTGCAAGGCAGCGGTATCGAACCACAATGCTGTCGGCGTCATGTGAGATGTTTTAGGCTCATAGCCTTAAACCAGTCTTAAGGACTGTGCCGTGCGTGGGCTCGTGCATCCGGGAGCCAGGCAAGACAAGACAATCGTTGCGCATTCGCTTAAGTGCGTTCACTAAAGCGGCTTAATCGTTTCTTTAGCGTTGCTTGCCGCAGCATTGCGAATACGCCAGGCTCGAAACTACGCCGAATGACAGCCACGTGAAAAAGCGCGGCGTTCTTCCATGCGGAAACTTTCCTTGGTTTCCCGCAATATGTTTGCTAGCATGTAATCGGGTCACAGCCGCCACGTGAGCTTTCGGTCAAAAGTACGGCGCTGTGGCGTGGGATTCAATAGGGCCCATCGAGGCCAATTATGAGTAAAGCGCCCAAGATTGGCGCTTGCTATTGTATTGCCCGTACCAGTGTATTTCATCAGTCCACTGCTGCGCAGGCGGCCGTGTGGCCTCGTGCGGGACGTCGCAGTGCATTGCTCAATATCTGATAAGCATCGACGTTTAATGTATTTCGCATTCTTGGCTACTTGCTCTGTTTCTTTTAGCGCGGGAAATAAAACGCTTCGTTTTATAAAACGAATTTAGCCGAAGTTTCAAAGACAGTGTGCTTTAGCGTAGCTGCGTCGTGCAACACATTTATAAAGATGCACACGAAGCGACGTCGCGCAGTGGCGAGCGTCGCGCATATCTCTTGGCGTCGCAGGTGATTTCCAGGCAACCGGTTACCGTCATCGATTTTTAGTGACGGTGGAATGTCGCACGCATACGATCCGCGCACAATGCGGGAGGACATGTGGAAACGGAACTCAGTCAACGGCTTGCGAAAGCGTTATGGCGTTGTGCATCGCACGGGCACGTGCTGACCTACCAGCGTTTTCATGCGCAATGCGACAAGAGCGTGCCTTTGCCCCAGCGCTATGCCGCGCTCGAATCGGCGATCAAAACGCTCGGCGATGTAAGCAACCTCGACTACGGCGTGCTCATGGCGCTCGACAACGGCTTGCCGGGCGCGGAGTTCTTCCAGCGCTATCTGCGTTATCGTCATGGGGAATACGTGATGCAGATGGGCGATCCGAAATATCAACGCCAGACGCTCGCGCGCAAGCGTACGCTCGTCGCGCGCGAACGCGATCGCGTGTATGCCCATGCACGTACCGTGGAGGAGGAAAGGGCCAGGCAGGCGGCATAGCCGGAATCATGCTTCGGCCTCGTCCGCTTCTCCGAGGCCGGCCTGCGCCAGCACCCAGTCGCAGAAGCATTTCACTTTTTCGACATCGCGTTCCTTGACGCGATAGGAAAGAAAGTGCGTCTCCTTGGCGAGCGGCGCGAACACACCCGCGCCCAGCTCGATCAGATCGCCGCGCGCAAGCTCGCGCTCGGCGAGGCGCGTCGTTTCCAGCGCGACGCCCATGCCATCCACCGCCGCCGATATCGCGAGCGCCGCACGGTCGAACGAAGGGCGCGGCCCGCGCGGCATTTCGAGGCCGTTGAGCGCGAACCATCCCGGCCATGTCACGCGGCTCAATTGCGAGTCGATCAGCGTCATCCTCGCGATCTGTTCCGCGGCCGGCACGTCGTCCTTCAACAGCGAAGGCGAACACATCGGGATGATGCGCTCCGTTCCCAACGCGCGCGAGACGACACCCGGGCGATCATGCGCAAAGCCATACGAGATGGCGACATCGACCTCACGCGCGCGGGCGAGATCGGCGGGCTCCGCATCCGATGACAAACGGATCGTCACGTTCGGATGCATCTGCATGAATTCAGGCAGACGCGGCCCGAGCCATTTCACCGCGAAGCTCGGCGCGCAGTGAACGGCGAGCACTTGCGCGAGCGGATCGAGCGTCACTTCGGCGCATGCGGCTTCGATCACATCGAACACACGTCCGAGGCTCTCATGCAGGCGCCGGCCTTCGGATGTCGTCTCCACACGCCGGTTGCGCCGATGAAAAAGCGGCCTGCCGAAATACTGTTCGAGTTCCTTCACCTGATGGCTGATCGCCGATTGCGTGAGATGAAGCTCGCTTGCGGCAAGCGTGAAGCTTTCGAGCCGCGCGGCGGCTTCGAACGCGCGTAGGAGGACGAAGTTAGGGATGCGCCTCATGGAAACACCTTATGCATGAGCCTTCGTCATGGTTCTATGAACAGGCATCGTTTGTCTTTCGGGTGTGAGGTGACGAACATGTGAGCGATCAAGACGCATCACATAACCAGGAGACAGAGCATGAGTTCCCACAGTCCGGTTGCGTATCTGACGGGCGACGAGTCGTCCACGTATGCGAAAGTGACATGGCGTCTGCTGCCATTTCTTTTCGTCTGCTATCTCTGCGCGTATCTCGATCGCATCAACGTGAGCTTCGCCAAGCTGCAGATGCTCAACGACCTGCATTTCAGCGAGGCCGTCTATGGCGCGGGCGCGGGCGTGTTCTTCGTCGGTTATCTGCTGTTCGAAGTGCCGAGCAATCTCATTCTGTTGCGTGTCGGCGCGCGGCGCTGGATCGCGCGCATCATGGTGACGTGGGGCATCATCTCGGCGGGCATGATGTTCGTCACCACGCCGACGAGCTTCTATATCATGCGCTTTCTGCTGGGCGTTGCCGAAGCGGGCTTCATTCCCGCGATCCTGCTTTATCTCACCTACTGGTTTCCCGCGTCGCGCAGAAGCAAGGTCACGGCGCTTTTCATGACAGGCATTCCGATGTCCGGCGTGGTCGGCGGTCCGCTGTCGGGCTGGATCATGACGCATATGAGCGGCGCGCACGGCATAGCGGGGTGGCAATGGCTCTTCCTGCTCGAAGGCATTCCGACAGCGATCTTCGGCGTGGTGGCGTACTTCTATCTCGACGACAAAGTGGCCGATGCGAAGTGGCTCAGCGATTCGCAAAAGGCCATGCTCGAAGCCAATCTGCGCGACGAAAAGCCCGCCCATGCGCTGCATTCCGTGCGCGACGGCCTGCTGCATCCGAAGGTGCTGTTGCTCTCCGTGACTTACTTCTTCTTCACGATGGGCCTCTATGGCGTGAGCTTCTGGCTGCCGACGCTCGTGAAGGCGAGCGGCGTCACCGATCCGCTCAATATCGGCTTGCTCGCGGCGATTCCCTATGCAGCGGGCGCGATTGCGATGCTCGCGGTCGGCCATAGCTCCGACAAACATGGCGAGCGCCGCTGGCATCTGGCGGGCGCGGGTTTCGTCGGCGCGATCGGACTGTATCTGAGCGTGATCTATGCGCACTCGACGCTCTTCGGCATGATCGGCCTCACGCTCGCGACGATGGGCGTCGTCACGACCATCTCGCAGTTCTGGGTCCTGCCGCCCGCGATTCTCAGCGGTGGCGCGGCGGCTGCGGGCCTGGCGCTCGCGAATTCCGTCGGCAGCATTTCGGGCGTCGTGAGTCCGTGGGTCATCGGCGTGATCCAGACGCATTCGGGCTCGACCGGCAGCGGCGTGCTGGGTCTCGCGGCGAGCTGCGTGATCGGGAGTCTGCTCGTGTTCGCCGTGCCGGCCGCGCTCGTGAACAGCCGCCGCCGCAACGATTGAAGAACGCGCGCAGGGAAGGACGGCCCCGTGAAAGCGGGGCCGTTGGTCTGTCATCACGTGGCGCCCGCGTCCCGGTCGCGCTGTTCGCTCAGCACGAGGCCGAGCCGTTCGACGAGATTCTTGCGCGCATTGGCGGTATGCAGATCGGTGAGTTCGGCGGCGCGCTGTCCGTCGCCTTCGGAGATGGCGGTCGCGATGGCCGCGTGTTCGTCCCAGATCGATTTGCGTTGTCCCGATGCTTGCAGTACAGCGCCCATCACGCGGCGCAGATGGACCCAGTGTGTCTGCGCGGTCTCGGCGATCAAAGGATTGCCCGACGCGGCATAGATCGCGTTGTGGAAGGCCATGTCGGCGTCGATCATCGCTTTCACGTCGTCGCTCTTCGACGCGCGCCGGCCGTTGGCGATGATCGATTTGTCGATCTTCGCACCGCGTTCGGCGGCAAGACGCGCGGCGAGCGAATCGAGCGCGCCGCGAATCTCATAGAGATGACTGATCCACGCGGGATCAAGCGGGGTCACGAGCAGACCGCGCCCGGGAGCATCGACGACGAGGCCGTCTTTCTTTAAAAGACGCAGCGCCTGAAGAACGGGGGAGCGCGAGACGGCGAGCTGCTCGGCGATCTCTTCCTGCGTGATGCGCGCGCCGGGCGCAAGCGAACCGGAGCTGATGGCGTCGAGCAGCACCTTGTAGACCTCGTCCACGTAGTCGGTGCGAGCCTGAAGCTTGAGAAGTTTGGCGGGCATGATATCGGCCGTAATTTCTGGATACAGAATACGGCAAGGTTACAGCGCGCCAGTGCGGCGCGTCAACGCGCATCGTTGCAGCACGTGATCGCATTCAGGTTTACCCATAGAGACAAGGCCGTTTCACGTCGCTAATCTTTGTATACAGAGTTCGGAGTTCGGTAACCGAAATACAGGACTCAGGCATCAATTCATTCAACCCCACTCGAAACAGGATCTCCCATGACCATCAAATCGGACAAGCTGGAAGGACAGAAGAGCAGCGGCGGCCCGGCCGCGACAGTCAAGAAGCTGGTGCCGTATGGCGGTTACTACGTGAACAAGGTGCCGGGCCACGATCCGGAACTGACGGAAACCGGCCCGGGCACGCCGATGGGCGAATACATGCGCGCCTTCTGGCATCCGGTCTGCATGTCGATCGAGCTGACCGACACGCCGCGCTTTCTCAAGATCCTCAACGAAGAACTGGTGGCGTTCCGCGACGGCAGCGGGCGGGTCGGCCTGTTGCATGCGCATTGCGCGCATCGCGGCGCATCGCTCGAATACGGCGCGATTCAGGAGCGCGGCATCATGTGCTGCTATCACGGCATGGTGTTCGACGTGGACGGCGCATGCCTGCATGTGCCTTTTCCGAAAGGCGAGGAGAAGGAGGCCGAAAAATACGCGTGTTCCATTCGTCAGGGCGCGTATAAAGCGGTCGAGCGGCACGGTCTCGTGTTCGCATATATGGGGCCGCCGGAGAACGAGCCGCCGTTTCCCGAGTGGGAAGGCGATTACACGGTGATGCCCGGCGACGAGCTCGTGCCCTATAGCAACTTCCAGCATTGCAATTGGCTGCAAGTACAAGACAACGCCGCCGATAACTTTCATCCGACCGCATTGCATGCGGCAAAGAACGTGGTGAAAGGGCAATTCCAAGGCACGACATTCGATGAAGTCGGCGCAGCGTCGATGGAAGTGGCACCCGACATGCACTTCCAGCCGGTCCAGCAAGGCCGCAGCCTCGCGTGCGCGGGTGCGCGCCGCGTCAACAAGGACCGTTTGTTCATTCGCGTTCAGCATCAGGTGCTGCCGAATCTGAGCCTGCATGCTTATACGTCGGAAGACGGCTCGAAGAAAAAGCTCTTCAGCCGCTTCCATATCATTCGCTGGACGGTTCCTGTCGACGATGAAAACAGCAAGATGATCGGCTGGCGCGTGATGGGTCCGGGCATCGATACGCGCGGCGTCGGCAAGAAGGAACTGGTGGGTTACGAATCGATCGACTTTCTCGACGGCCAGGTCGCGATGCGCCGTCCCGAGCGCTTCGGCGATCACACGATCGAGGACATCGTGCCGATTCCGTCGAATCATCGCGAGCGCGCGAACTACAAGCAGGCCCAGTACGCGCCCGGCGACTATGAGGCGATCATCAGTCAGAGGCCGATCGCGGTGCATGCACTGGAAAATCCGACGAAATTCGATGCCGGTGTCTTCGTGTTTCGCAAGATGCTGCGCGATGCATTGCGCGGCTCGAACCCGGCCGCATCCGCGCAAAATTTCGCGGAATGGTTTCGCGAGAACGCGGGCGCGCCGAACAGCTTCTGCTCCGGCAACGTGTTCGAGATTCCCGAAGGCGAAACCGTCGAGGAAGAAGTGGTGCGCCGCCGCAAGGTGACCAAGCAGATCGTCGCGATTCTCGCGGAAAGCGAGCAGTTCAAGGGCGAGGCGCGCGCCGCATTCGTACGCGAGCGCTTCGAGGAACTCGAGCAATCGATGAAGCAATAACGCGGGCGACGCGCGGGCGCATGGCGCGCTCGCGATGCCGGAACATCGATTCGAGGAAATACGATCATGTCGACACAACCCATCTCAACTGATGCGCATGAGCACACTTTGAAACTGCTCGTGCGTCAGGTCCGGTTCGAAGGCCGGGGCATCAATTCATATGAACTCGTCGATCCTGAAGGCGCGCAATTGCCGTCTTTCACGGCGGGCGCGCATATCGACATTCATCTCGCGGACGGCGTCGTGCGGCAATATTCGATCTGCAATGCGCCGCGCGAACGACATCGCTATGTGATTGCAGTATTGCGCGATGAGCGCGGACGCGGCGGATCGAAGGCGCTTCACGATCAATTGCGCGTGCAGGATATCGTGCGCGTGAGCCGGCCGCGCAATAACTTTCATCTCGTCGACGGCGCGCGCCGCGTGTTGTTGATAGCGGGCGGCATCGGCGTCACGCCGTTGAAGGCGATGGCGCATGAACTCGACGACGCGGGTATCGATTACGAAATGCATTACTGCGCGAAAGATGCGCGCAGCGCTGCGTTTGCCGAGGAATTCGAGCTGATGCGCGCGAGTGGACGCCTGCATTTTCACTTCGATGGCGGCGATCCTTCGGCGGGCCTCGATATCCGCGATCTGCTGAACACGCCGCGCGAAGGCGAGCACGTCTACTACTGCGGTCCGGGCGGCTTCATGAAAGCGTGCGCGGATGCGGCGCAGCATTGGCCGACGGGCACCCTGCACTTCGAGCACTTCAATGCCCCTGAACGCGCTCCTGGCGAGCAGGCCGCCAACGATGCAAGCGATAGCTTCATCGTGCGTATCGCGAGTACGGGACAGGAGATCGAAGTCACAAAAGACGAGAGCATTGCCGAAGCGCTGGCCGGGGCGGGCGTGGCGATGGAGACGTCATGCTGCGCAGGCCTGTGTGGAACATGCAAGGTGCGCTATCTGCAGGGCGAGGTCGAGCACAACGACTGCATCATGAGCGACGAAGAGAAGGCCGAATTTCTCACCGCGTGCGTATCGCGTGCGACGAGCAAGCTGCTCGTTCTCGATCTCTGATCAACTGAATGGACCGACGACGAGGTCGGTCAACTCGACGTCATGCCGGCAAATCTTTTGAAGCGCAATGAGCGGCAGCAAACACAGGCTATGCCTTTCGCGCCAAGACATAGTTCGTTTGCACATATTCGCCCTGCCAGACAGCGTTACGCAGGAGCCGCTTAATATAATCGTCTCGATACCTCGACACGAGGATGAGATCGAATGAGACCGGTTGTATTCGGGAACCGCTTCGGATGGCTGCATCCGGGAAGTGGCACACGTGGCGTGGTGCTCTGCAACACGTATGGCCACGAATACGTATGGACATACAGCGGCATGCGCCGTCTCGCGGATGCATTGTCCGCGCGCGGCATCTGGGTGTTGCGCTTCGACTACCGAGGCACGGGCGATTCGGCGGGCGCCGATCTCGCACCTGATCAGTTCGAATCGTCGGTAGAAGATATCAACGCGGCCGTCGATTGGTTCAGGACATCCGCAGGCATCGAGCATGTCACGTTGTGCGGCTTTCGCGTCGGTGCGGCATTCGCGCTGACTGCGGCATTGCGACAGCCCGTCGACGAACTCGTGCTGCTCGCGCCCGTTGCGAGCGGCCGCGTATATATGCGCGAGCTGGGCATCGTTCGCAAGACATGGCTCGAATTGCTTGCACCGCCTTTGCGTCAAATACAGCAAGACGATGTATCCCTGAACGTGCTTGGCCAGGTCTATAGCAAGGCGTTCGCCGACTCGCTGAAGGCGATCGATCTCGTCGCGAGTATGAACGGCGCAACATCGGCGCCTGCGCGTCGTGCCTTGATCATGAACGTCAAGACCGGCGGCAAGGATCCGTTGCGCGACGGTTTCGCTGACAAGGGCGTCGAAGCGGAGGCACGCCCGTTCGAGGACTTGACCGGATTCATTCAGGAAACCGCCTTCAACGCATTGCCCCGCGTTGCTTTCGCCGAGGTCGTCGCGTGGATCGCGGGCGGCGCTGCGCCGGTTTCGCAAGCGGCGTCCACGGTCGATGCAGATGGCTGGCCCGCGCTGCGGATCGACACGCCCGAGGCGATCGAACGTCCGGTGCGTATCGGCGACGAAGGGCTTTTCGGCATCTTGTGCGAGCCGCGCACGGGCTCGTCGCGCGGGCCGGTCTATCTGATCGCGAATACATCGGCGAGCGCGCGTGTGGGCGATAGCAGGTTATCGGTGCGCATCGCGCGCGAGCTTGCACGACGCGGCGTGGCATCGCTGCGTTTCGATGCGCGCGGTCGCGGCGATAGCCCGGCCGCGCCCGGCGAGGTGCAATCGGATACGGCATTCGGCCGCATCTACAACCAGATCGCCACCGACGACACCGCGGCCGCGGCACGCTGGCTCGCGAGGCAAGGCTATAAGTCGATCTTCGCGTTCGGCGTCTGCTCCGGCGCATATCACGCGCTCAAGGCGGCGGTCGTCGAAAAAGCGATCAACGGCGTCGTCACGGTGAATCTGCCGACGTTCAAGCGGCCAGCGGACATCACGCCCGATGGCTTGCGTCGATCGACGCGCAATTCGATGGCGGGTTATGCGTTCTCTATGCTCGATCCGCAGAAATGGAAAGCTATCCTGCGCGGCGAAAAGCAATTGACGCGTGTACTGCGCTTTATGCTCGGCTATGCGATGACGCGCGTGCGTTCACGTATCGTCGATGTTCTGAGGCTCGATCGCCTGAGCCAGACGCCGCCCGAACTCGCGACCGAGCCCGGTGCGGTCATGCGCGCGCTCGATGCGAAAGGCGTGAAGACGGTGCTCGTCTATGGCGCCTACGATGCGGGCATGGATTTGATTGCCGCGCACTTCGGCAAGCAGGGCGCGCGACTGTCGCGTTATCCATCGGTCCGCATGATCGTATATCCGAATCTCGATCATTCGCTCTTCATGACCGCCGGTTCGACGCAGGTCGTCGCGCTGTGCGAGCGCATCGCGAAGGAATCGAATTCACCCGTCGCCGATCCGGCTCTCCCGCGCAGGGAACCCGTGGTGCTGTGATTCGCGGCACCGACGTCAGCGAGTTCGCCCCGTCTTGGGTATCCTTCGATACTGGAACCCGCCCCTTCGCGGGCAGTGTCCCATCGGGAATCCATGTCAGCGGAGTTCGAACGGCGCAATGCGTCGCGCGAACCGCTCAACACAATGCACAGGAGTCTGGCGATGTCGATTGAAAAGGTTCTATACCGTGCGCATGCTCATGTCACCGGCGGACGCGATGGCCGCGCAACCGTGCCCGAAAGCAATCTGGATCTCAGGCTGACGACGCCGAAAGAACTCGGCGGCGGCGGCGGCGATGGCACGAATCCCGAGCAACTCTTCGCCGCGGGTTATAGCGCGTGCTTCATTGGCGCGATCAAGTTCGTCGCCGCGCGCGACAAGATCACGCTGCCGAAAGACGTGGCGGTAGACGGCAGCGTGGGAATTGGACAAATCCCGAACGGCTTCGGCATCGAGGTCGAACTGAAGATCTCGCTGCCGGGCATGGATCGAAGCGAGGCGCAGGCCTTGGTCGACAAGGCACACATCGTGTGTCCTTATTCGAACGCGACGCGCAATAACATCGATGTCAAATTGACGCTGGCATAAGCATATCGAGCGTTCGAGCGTTCTTTTCAACGAACGCTCGAACGCAGGTCACCATGTTTCACGCATTACCATCAGGCGCGTTTCGGTCATGTCCTCGATCGCATAGCGAATTCCTTCCCGGCCGAGGCCCGAATCTTTCACGCCGCCATAAGGCATGTTATCGACACGGAAAGAAGGCACATCGTTGATCACGACGCCGCCAACTTCAAGCGAGTCCCAGGCCTCGTGCGCATGCGCGAGCGAATCCGTAAAAATACCCGCCTGCAAGCCAAAATCGCTGTCGTTGACGGTATTGAGTGCGTCCTCGAAATCATCGAACTTTTCGAGGATCGCGACAGGCCCGAACGCTTCCTTGCGATAAAGATCCGAATCTCGTCCGACATTTTCCAGAAGCGTCGCTTCGAACATCGCGCCTTCCACCTTGCCGCCCGCGATGATTTTCGCGCCTGCCGCCACCGCGCTTTCCATCCAGCCGGCGAGCCGTTTCGATTCCGACTCGGAAATCATCGGTCCGACGAAGGTTTTCTCGTCCTTGGGATCGCCCATTCTGAGCGACTTTGTTTTCACGATCAGCCGTTCACGCACGGCATCGTATAGCGACGCGTGCACGAGAATTCGCTGCACCCCAATGCAACTTTGCCCGGATTGATAGAAAGCGCCGAACGCGAGCCGGTCGACGACATAGTCGAGGTTGCCGCCCTGATCGCTATCGACGATCGCGGCGGCATTTCCGCCGAGTTCCAGAATGACTTTCTTCTTGCCTGCTTTAGCCTTCAGATCCCAGCCGACAGCGGGCGAACCGGTAAAGGAGAGAAGCTTGAAGCGCTCGTCGGTCGTGAACAGATCGGCGCCGTCGCGATGGGCCGGCAGTATCGAGAACGCGCCTTTGGGCAGATCCGTTTCCGCGAGCACTTCACCGATGATCAACGCACCGATAGGCGTGCGGCTCGCGGGCTTCATGACGAACGGCACGCCGGCGGCGATCGCAGGCGCGACCTTGTGCGCGGCAAGATTCAAAGGGAAATTGAAAGGCGAAATGAAGGAACAAGGGCCAATCGGCACGCGTTTTACATAGCCGTGATAACCCTTGGCGCGCGGCGAGATTTCCAGATTCAGTATTTCCCCGTCGATGCGAACCGACTCTTCGGCCGCGACTTTGAACGTATCGATGAGACGCGTGACTTCGCCGCGTGAATCGTTGATCGGCTTGCCGGCTTCGATGCACAAGGCCATTGCCATTTCATCGGCTCGCTCGCGAAAACGCTTCACGCAATGCTCCAGTACGGCCTGTCGTTTGAACGGAGGAAAGGCGCGCATCTCGGGCATCGCGGCGACCGCAAGGCCGATCGCCTTGTCGATGGCTTCTGCATCGGCGAGCGCGACGCGCGTCGCGACTTCACCGCTGAACTTGTCGGTCACCGCCAGATCGGTATTGGCGGCAACCGGCTCGTTGGCGAGGTAATACGGGTAAGTTGACTTCAGCATGAACGCTCTCCTGTCGGGATGCGTTGTCGATATATCAGTCAGATTACCGCTTAAATGCAGTACGTGCAGGCGAGCAGGTGATGCGGAATGAGATAGCATGCGAACGGAATCGAACGAAGCGTGCCGTCACGCTTCACATATCCGACATGCGGAGGAAACGATGCTGACATCTGGAATCGATCACGTGGGACTCACCGTGCGCAATCTCGACGCGACGCGAGACTTCTTCGTTCAATGTCTCGGCTGGCAGATCGCCGGCGAGCGGCCCGACTATCCGGCCGTGTTCGTATCGGACGGAAAGTTGCTGGTTACGCTATGGCAGGTGAAAGACGAAGCGGCGCCAATAGCATTCGACCGGCGAAAGAATATCGGGCTTCATCATCTGGCGTTGCGCGCAGCGGATGAAGCCGCGCTCGCGACAATTCTCGAACGCGTGTCGGCGTGGCCTGGCGTGACGGTTGAATTCGCGCCGGAACAGCTAGGAGCAGGGCCGAAACGCCATATGATGATTTACGAACCGGGCGGTATTCGGATCGAATTCGATTTCGATCCCCGCGCTTGAATCAGACACGACTGCAAGCGAACGGCGGAGTCGTCAACGAACTCCGCCGTTTGCGGATTCACTGTCAGGCGATCAAAAATGGCGTGCGGTCTTCGATGGACGCGAGCCATGCCGGTGCGCGCCCGCGACCGCTCCACGTTGCGCCTGATTGCGGATCGCGATAAAGCGCGGGTTGAGGACCGCGCGGTTGACCCTTTCCGTTGCGCTTGGCCGTAGCTTGCGCCTTTCCTTTAGCCTTCTTTGCTGGCGCACTCGCGCCCACCGCGAACTTGCTGCGGTCCTTGGCATTGGCGATCCAGCCGGGTGCGCGTCCACGGCCGCTCCAGGTCGCGCCGGTTTTCGGATCCTGATAAGCGACGGTGCTTTGCTTTTTTGCCGCGGGCGATCGACCTGGTTTCTTGCGAGTACCCGAATACTTTTCGATGTCCGAGATGGTCAATCCGTGGCTCGACATCAATTCATGAATCTTTCGCAGCACGCTTTCGGATTCTTTGGCGACGAGCGCATCGGCTTTCGCTTGAAGTGCTTCGATACGTGCCTGAATACTTTCTAGCGTTGACATGATTTACCTCTAATAGATTGTCGTTTGAACTATGCCACGTACATGCGCGACGCGCTAGAGGAGATTCGTGTTAATACATGGCAAATCAGATTCGACAAACGCGCTTTAGGGGATAAGTGGCGCGACACACATTGCGAATTTCATTGCTTTCCAGTCAAGAAATCCCAAAGCTGCTTTCAATACCTTTCTTTAAAGCGCCAGCCCTGCGAGTTCTTTGAGTGCAATGCCGAGGATCGATCAAACGATCGCAATGATCGCAATGATCGCCAGGTCACTCGGTTCGTCATCGACCCTGTCGAACCGGCAGACTTCATCGGAAGTGATGCGTGCGATCATTAATCATCATTTTACATGAGGTCGCCCGGCACCTATCTTGTCAATAACAGCAAAAAAACGCAGCCGGCGACCGCCGGACATGCGACATAACGTTCTGAAGATAGGAGACACTGTGATGACCTCGCTTTCCAGCCAGGACCTCTGGCTGACCCCCGCCTTTAAACGGCTCGTTTCCCGTCGTCGCAGATTCGTTGCGCGCCTGACGCTCGGCACGCTGGTGCCTTACTACGCCTTCGTTCTGGTGGCCGGGTTCGCGCCGAAACTGCTCTCGGCAAAGATGTTTGGCGCGAGCGTCATCACGACCGGTTGGACGATCGGCGTATTGCTCATTGCAGGAACGTGGCTCCTCACGGGTCTTTACATCCATCGCGCGAACGGAGAATTCGACGCGCTCACCAACGAAATCCTGAACGGAGGCGCGCAATGAATCGTCGCGTCCCCAAGGGCATAGGCTTGCTGAGCGCATGCGCCACGCAATCCGCTCTCGCCGCACCCGAAGCGATCGGTCACGTGCAAAGGCAGCCGCTGAATCTCACGGCAATTTCAATGTTCCTCGTTTTCGTCGTTGCAACGCTCGCTATAACGTGCTGGTCGGCATCGAAGACGCGTTCCATGAAGGATTTCTATAACGCCGGAGGAACGATCACCGGCTTTCAGAACGGTCTTGCGCTTGCGGGCGATTACATGTCGGCGGCGGCACTGCTCGGTCTCACGAGCATGATCTTCTTCAACGGTTATGACGGCATGATTTACGCGGTGAGCTTCTTCGTCGCATGGCCGCTCTTGATGTTTCTGTTCGCGGAAAGGATCAGGAATCTCGGGCAGGTCACCATCGCCGACATCGCGTCATTCCGCCTCGATCAGCGAAGAATCCGGACGATGACAGCATTCGGTTCGCTCACCGTCGTCTGTTTCTATCTCGTGGTTCAGATGGTCGGGGCAGGGCAGCTCATTCAACTTCTTTTCGGCCTCAGTTATGACCAGGCGATCGTGATCGTCGGTGCGTTGATGGCTATCTATGTCACGTTCGGCGGCATGGTAGCGACGACGTGGGTGCAGATCATCAAGGCCGTGCTGATGCTCTTTGGCGCGACATTGCTTGCATTCCTGGCGCTTCGGCAATTCGGCTTCTCGCTCGATACGATGTTCGAGCAGGCGATTAAAACGCACAAGAACGGCATCGGCATCATGCTGCCGAGCAAGCTCGTCGCCGATCCGTTCGCCATGCTTTCATTGTCGGTCGGTCTCGTATTCGGCACGTCGGGATTACCTCATATCCTCATGCGCTTCTTTACCGTGCGCGATGCGAAGGAGGCGCGCAAGTCGGTGTTCGTCGCGACAGGCTTCATCGGCTATTTCTTTCTCGTGGTCGCGTTGCTCGGCGTGGCGTCGATCGCGATCGTCGGACGCAATCCGCTCTTTTATGAGGGCCGTGTAGTCGGCGGGAAACTGATCGGCGGTTCCAACATGCCCGTGATGCATCTCGCGAAGGCGCTCGGCGGCGATCCGGCACTGGGCTTTCTATCCGCCGTCGCATTCGCGACGATTCTCGCTGTCGTGGCCGGCCTCACGATGGCGGGCACGTCCGCGATCTCTCATGATCTCTACGCGATGGTCTACAAGAAGAACCAGGCCACACCGGAAAGCGAAAAGCGCGTTTCGCGCGTGGCGTCGATAGGCATTGCATTCGTCGCCATTGTGCTTGGCATGGTCTTCAAGGATCAGAACGTGGCGTTTCTCGTCGCCCTGACGTTCAGCATCGCGGCTTCCGTCAATTTCCCTGTGCTGACGCTTGCTATCTACTGGAAAGGACTGACCACGCGTGGCGCGCTGATCGGCGGGATCGCCGGGCTCGTGAGCGCGATTTCGCTCGTCGTGTTATCGCCCGCCGTGTGGGTCAAGGTGCTGGGGCACGCGGCGCCGGTCTTTCCTTACGACTACCCGGCGATCATTTCGATGAGCATCGCGTTCTTTTTCATGTGGCTGGGCTCGGTCACGGACCGCCGCGCGCAGGCCAACGAAGAACGACAAAGATTTCACGACCAGTTCGTTCGTGCTCAGACCGGCATCGGCGCGTCGGGCGCGGTGAGTCATTGATCCTCGAAAGGAGTTGCCATGAGCCACGTTCAGCAAGATGTCACATCGGCACAACCGATACGTTTCAAGTTCAAAGATAACGGCCTCGGGTTTTCGGCGATCACGATCGCGCTTCACTGGATGATCGCGTTGCTCGTGCTGTCGATCATCGCATCGAAAATCGTCGGGCTGGTCGAGCCTGCAAGCGAGTCCGCGCGATTCGTCAATCTGTGCGGGACGCTGTTGTTTCCGCTATCGGTCTATCGGTTCTGGGCGCGCATCACGTCGTGGCATCCGTTGCCCGTCGGCACGCCCAATCCCGTGGAAGTGATCGCGAGCCGATCGGTTGCCGTCGCGCTGGCTTTGGCGATGGTGCTGCTGCCAATCGCCGCGTGGCTCGGGAAATCGAGCGCGGGCGTGCCGATCGAGTTGCCGGGCGGATTCACCGTGCCGCCGCTCATGAGCCCGCATGCGGCCGCCGCGCATATTTTCAGCGTGCTCTTCGATATCGGCGCGGGCGCATTCATGTGCGGGCTCGTCCTTCATATGTTCGGTGCTTTCAAGAACCACTTCGTGTTGAAAAACGATTCTCTCAAGCGAATGCTTGGCAAGCATGTGGAGCTTTGAACCATGACTGCAATCAATCGAAAAGGACAGGCGAACGGAATTGCCGCGCTTTGCGGCGTCAGATATCCGATCTTCCTTGCGGGCATGGCGGCGATCTCCGGTCCCGCGCTCGTCGCCTCAGTTGCAAACGCCGGCGGCATGGGCACGATAGGCGGGCTGAGGTTGCCGCCGCTCGCACTGCGCCGCTGGATCAACGAAACGAGAGCCCTCACGGATAAGCCATTCGGTGTGAATCTCGTGCCCTCGTTCGGCGGACCGGATGTATTCGAGGCGCAATTTCAGGTTGTGCTGGAAGAAAAGCCGAAGATGCTTTCGCTCTTTTATGCGGAAAGTTATCCAGATATGATCCAGCGCGCGAAAGACGCGGGGATGATCGTGATGGTTCAGGTCGGTTCGGTCGAACTGGCGCGCCGCGCCATCGCCAATGGCGCGGATATCGTCACCGCGCAGGGCAGCGAAAGCGGCGGGCATCTGAATCGCGGGACGATCGGCTTGCTGTCCTTGTTGCCGGGAATACTTTCCATGGCGGGAGACATTCCCGTGCTGGCGGCCGGCGGCATCACGAATAGAGACGACGTAGAAACCGTGATGAGCATGGGCGCGTCGGGCGTGCTGGTCGGCACGGCGTTCGTGGCCTGCGAAGAATCCAACGCGCATCCGCTTTACAAGCAGAAGATCATCGAAGCGACCGTCGACGATACCGAATACCGCACCGGCTATTCGTTCGGCTGGAAATACGGCACGCCGCACCGGGTTATGCCGAACCGGGACAGATGGAATCTGCTGCGATTCATCGGCGGCGGCGCACGGGTCATCGACAAGCCGAAAATGGCGCGGAAGTTATCGCTCTATGCGGGGCAGGGTGTGGGCAAGATCGATCGTGTCATGCCGGCTGCGGAGCGTGTGGCCGAACTTGCCGAGGGTCTGATGTTCGAGCCCGAGGAAGCATTGCAGCTTCGTTACGCGTGATCGAACGTGACTGCGCCCACGATGCAATTCGGGCGCGGTCATTCTCACTCATACGCTTGCGTTATCCGCAAGCGAAAGCTCGGATTCGACATTCGATGCCTGGGATCCGTTGCTGAACTGCTCATGCGTCAGCGCGAGCAATGCTGATAAAGCGGGCGTCACCACCGCGTCCTGATTGCGAATAAAGACGGTGGTCACATTGGCGAATGCGGATGGCAATTCGTGGCATCGAACGGAGCGCCGGCTGCCATGACGTTCGACCACTGCCTTCGGCAAAAGCGTGATGCCCATTCCCGCTGCGACACAGGACATGATTCCGTCGAGCGTGCCCAATTCCATGACTTGTCCCGGAATGAGACCCGACTGATAAAACCATTGTTCGAGCGTCGAACGATAAAAGCAGCCAGTTCTGAACACGAGCACCGTTTGCCGCGACATTGCTTCAACAAGCTGATCCAGCGAGCGGAACTGGACGCTGCTCAGCAACGCGAGTTCTTCGCGAAAGACTTCTTCCTGATGCAACGCGGCGTTCTGATGAAAGCCGCCGACGAAAGCGCCATCGAGCCGATGATTCTCTACTGCTTTAATGAGCTCGCTGGTCGTGCCGGTAATGAGCGAAAGCTGAACTTGCGGATACTTCTTGTGATATTTGGCGAGCACTTTCGGCAAGCGAATAGCCGCGGTGGTTTCCATCGAACCGAGACGCAGCGGCCCCTTCGGTGTGGTCGCGTCGAGCATCGCGCTGCGGCTTTCGTCCATCAGTTGCAACACGCGCCGCGCATAACCGAGAAACGTGTGGCCGGCGGATGTCAGCATGACGCCGCCTTTCGAACGCACGAACAATTGCTGGCCGAGTTCGCTTTCCAGTTCTTTGATGCGCATCGTGACATTCGACTGAACATTGTGCACTTTCTCTGCCGCCGCGGTGAAGCTGCCGGTTTCAGCCACGGCGCAAAAGATTTTCAAGTGTCGCAGTTCCATCGATACGCCCCTTTAATCATCACGAATGATGAAGCATCAGCGCTTCCATTCTGATCGATGATAGGGGGAGTGTAAAGCAATCCGCGCGCTGCGATTCAGCTTCCGCGATAGGTGCCGAAACTCCACGGCGAACATAGAAGCGGCACGTGATAGTGCTGCGCCGCATCGGAAAGCGTGAAACGCACCGGCACAACATCCGCGAATACATCGGGCGTCTTGAAGTAATCCGCTACCCAGAAGCGCAGTTCGAAATCGCCTGCACGCGCTTGTGCGGCGGGCAGGATCGGCGAGTCCGTGCGTCCGTCGCGATTGGTGCGCGTGCGCGCGAGCAGCGTCGGCGGCTGGGTGGCGACGTCGAACAATTCGATCTGCATGCCGGCAGCGGGCTGGCCGAGCGCGACGTCGAGTACATGGGTGGTGATGCCTGCGGCCATGATGTGTCTTCTCCTGATCTCGCGTTTCGTTTTGCGCTTTGTTCAACTGCCGCGGTAGTAGTTATAACTCCACGGTCCGAATAATACCGGCAGGTGAATGCGCTGATTGATATCGATGATCCGAAAGCGCAGCGGGATCTTCGAGAGAAACATCGGCTGCGGCAGATTCGCCTTGCCCGCGGCGAAGTATTCGTCCGCATGCAGCAAGAGCTCATACGTGCCCGCGCGATAGGTATCGCCGATCAAGAGCGGCGGCTCGCTGCGGCCGCTCGCTGCAAGCGTGATCGTTTGCAGAAGCTTCGAGCGTCCGTCTTCGATCGCGAACAAGTCCACGCGCATGCCGGCGGCGGGCGTGCCGTGCCACGTGTCGAGGCCGTGCATCGTGAGGCGCGGGCTCAGGCCATCCTGTTGCACCGGACCCGTCGTCTGGTTCGGTGCGGGCGACGTTGGGGCATCGGCGGCAATTGCGGTCTTCGCCATCAACATGCTGCCGCCCAACGCGACCGATTGCAGGGCAAAGCGGCGGCGGCTCACATCGAAAGCCGGGGAAGTGTCTTTGTCGCGCATGTCAGGCCTCTTGTTTGTTGCCGAGCTTGCGGATGCCGATGATCACGAGCACCGCGGCCAGCACTTCGATGACGGCCACGAGATAGAGACCGGTCGTCAACTTGCCCGTCGCGTTCTTGACGAGTCCCATCACATAGGGCGCGCCGAAACCCGCGAGATTGGAGACGGAGTTGATGAGCGCCACGCCGATAGCAGCCGCGCTGCCGGCCAGATAGCGGTTGGGCAATTGCCAGAACACGGGGATCGCGCTCATCGTGCCGATCAGCGATGCCGTCATGGCCAGCAACGCGATAACCGGCGAAATCTTGTCGAAGCCCATCAGCACGGCGAGCAAGGCCATCGATACGCCGCCGACGATCGCCGCGCCGCTGAAGTGCCAGCGCACTTCATTGCTGCGGTCCGAGTGCGCACCGTTGATGATCATGCCTGCCGCGCCGCACAGATAGGCAAGCGCCGCGATCCAGCCGACGGCCATCGGCGTGCCCACGCCTACATCCTTGATGACGGTCGGAATCCAGAAGGTGAGCGTCGAATTCGCGCACAGCAGGCAGAAGAAGATCGCGATCATCAGCCATACCTTGCGATTCGTGAAGAGCGAGCGCCAGTCGTGGCCACGCTCGCCCATCGCGGCGTTGTCGCGTTGCAGGGCGTCGAGCACGACACGCTTTTCATCGGCGTTGAGCCAGCCTGCTTCCTCGGGCTTGTCGGTCATGTAGAAGTACGCGAACACACCGGCGAGCACCGACGGAATGCCTTCGATGATAAAGAGCCATTGCCAGCCGTGCATGCCGTGCACGCCGCCCATCGACGTCATGATCCAGCCGGCGAGCGGACCGCCGAGCACGCCCGCGATCGCCGATGCCGACATGAACGTGCCGAAGGCCCGCGCCCGCCGCTGCGACGGATACCAGTACGTGAGGTAAAGAATGACGCCTGGATAGAAGCCCGCTTCGAAAGCGCCGAGCAGGAAGCGCAGGATATAGAACTGCGTGGGCGTGTTGACCTGCGTCTGCAACATGCAGATGATGCCCCAGCAGATCGTGATGCGCATGATCGTCTTTTTCGCGCCGATCTTCTGCAAGAGCATGTTCGACGGCACTTCGAACAGAAAGTAGCCGATAAAGAATATGCCCGCGCCGAGGCCATATACCGCTTCGCTGAAATGCAGCGAGTCCAGCATCTGCAGCTTGGCGAAGCCGATGTTCACGCGATCCAGCCACGCCAGCACCCACAGTACGCCGAGAAACGGCAAGAGCCGCCATGAGACCTTGCGATAGACGCTCGCTTCGGCGCTTTCAGCCTCGCTCGCGAAAACCGGCATCTCCTGTTTGATGAGCGACATGGTTTCTCCTTTCCAGTCGGTTTGCGGCGCACGGACAAGGTCGTGCGTTCGGTTGGAAGCAAGTATAGAAACGGCCAAAAAATCGGTAACGGGGGACGGGCCAATAAGCCCCATAGCAACGCGTATATGGGCTGAAAAGCCTTGTGTGGTGCGGCTCCGCGCCGTTTTTCGCAGCGCTTTTTCGTACCTATGGATTACCCTAGCGAGGCTTGCATGAAGCGGTTCCTGCGATGCCGGCTGGCAGAATAGCGGCGCGGCGACGCGAACCATCGAGACACGGAACTCACCATGAATCGCACCGACGATCCATTCGATACCTATCTGCTGCGCGTGCTGTGCACGCTGATCGGCGAGCGCAGTGTGTCGCGCACGGCCATTCGTATGAACCAGTCGCAGCCTGCTATCAGCTCTGCGCTCAAGCGGCTGCGCGCGATCTTCAACGACCCGTTGCTCACGCGCGAAAAGAACGTGATGGTGCCGACCGAGCGCGCCATTCAACTCGCGCAGAGCGCGCAGGCCGCATTGAGCGCGCTCGATAACCTGCTCGTATCGGACGATCATTTCGATCCGGCGACCACCGAGCAAAGCTTTACCGTGGGCATGCCCGACTATCTGGCGCCGCCCTTTTTCGCGCATGTCGTGCGCGAATTCAGGCGCGCTGCACCACATGCGCGCCTCGTCGCAGTGCCGCTCTCGGCCGCATTCAATTATGAACAGGGGCTATCGGAAGGCTCGCCGGATATCGTCATCGGCAACTGGCCCAATCCTCCCGAGCATCTGCATTTGTCGGTGCTGCTCGAAGACGAGGTCGTATGTGTCGTCGCCCGCGACAGCGTCCACGCGCAGTCAGGCAAGTTCGATGCCCAGGACTACCTGAGCGCGTCGCATATCGTGCCCACGCCGTATTCGCGCGATCAGCGCGGCGTCGTCGATACCGGGCTCAGCACCATGCGCGTGCATCGCGACAACCGCGTGAGTTGCCCGTACTTCAATCTCGCGCCGAGCCTGATTCCGGGCACCGATCTGATTCTCACGACAGGCCGGCACTTCGCCAACTATCATGCGCAGCATCTGCCGCTCGCCGTGCTCGACGCGCCGATCGAATTTCCATTCATGCGGTTTTATCAGCTGTGGCATCCATCGCGACATCGTTCGGCGTCGCACGTGTGGTTGCGCGGCATGCTGACCGCGGCCGCGCAGGAGTTGCGCGCGCTGCGCGACATGAATCGCGCTTAGCGCTATCGAGTTTTGTTATGCGGTCAATAGGATCGGGTGTCTCGCCGCCCGATCGCGCGCTTCCTATACTCGGCACGAATCGCCATCGACGCCCTATAGGAGAGCCGTTCATGTCACAGTCGATCAATCTCGAACCGGTCAATGCGTTCGATCACGCGACCTTCGTCGGCGCCTTCGCGAGCGTGTTCGAACATTTCCCGCAGGCAGCGGAAGGCGCGTGGAGCGCGCGTCCATTCGCCTCGGCCACGGCATTGCACGACGCGATGATGAATGTTATCCGCAGGATGGACGACAAGAGCCAGCGCGCATTTCTGAACCTGCACCCGTTGTTGTCCGGCGCGAACATTCGTGCGGGAACCATGACGGCGGATTCCGATGCCGAGCAAAAGAGCGCCGGGCTCGATGCGATGTCGGCGGAGCAGGAAGCATCCCTCGATCGTCTCAATGCCGCCTATCTGGAGCGGCACGGGTTTCCGTTCATCATCTGCGTGCGGCATTACACGCGCGAAGGCATCTTCAGCGCGCTGGAGCGGCGTATCGGGCGCAGCACGCAGCAGGAGCTGGATGAGGCTCTGGCGCAGATCGCGTCGATCACGCGTGCGCGCCTGAACGCGCGTCTCTGCGCACTGCCTGCAACTATCTGACGCGGCAACGGCGATAACTTTTCATTGCGTCGCGCACACGCGCGGCACGCGATGAAAGTTGCGATCGAAATAAATCAGGCTGTCGCCATCGTCGCGCACGCGGATCGCGGTCGCTTCGACGAACATCACCGAGTGCGATCCCACTTCCTTCGCCTCGACGATGGTGCCCTGCAGGCTCGCCAGCGCATCGCGCAACACCGGCACGCCGTTCACGCCTTCGTCCCATACCGGCAACGAGAAGCGTTCTTCCATCGAGAGTTGCGTGAGGCCGGCGAAGTGTCGCGCGATCTGTTCGAGATGACCCGGCAACACATTCACGCACACATTGCGATTGTTCACGAACGCGGCATGCATCGCGCTCGACCGGTTGATGCAGACGAGCAGCGTCGGCGGCGCATCCGTGACCGAGCACACGGCGCTTGCCGTGATGCCGCAGCGGCCATGCGTGCCCGTGGTGGTGATGACATTCACGGCAGCGCCGAGATGGGCCATGGCCTGGCGAAACTGCTTGCGCACCTGATCGATATCGGTGAAGTCGGGGCGGGGCAGCGCGGACATAGGAGCGTCTCCAGTTCGTTTCATGTTTAACGTTGTGTATAGCAAACCGTGAATCAAGCGTACGCGCTGAACCGCACAAAGAACATCGGCACGAGCCGCCGACATGCCCGGCGTGGTTACCGAACGCACTAAAGCTTTTACCTACCGCGCGTCATCGAAGTAAAGAATGGACTTTCGCGGCGCATTTCGGCTGGTTATCATGGCTGTTCCAATAGAACGAGACCTTGCGACGAGACAGCCGAATCCCCCGGCGCGCACGGTCCCTGAAGCCCGCATCGAAAGAGCCATCGCAATGAATTCTCCCGCTCCCGTGGTGTATATCGTCGACGACGACAACGGCATGCGCACCTCGCTTGCGTGGCTGCTCGAATCGGTCGGCGTGAAGTCGGAAGGATTCGCGAATGCCGCGGAATTTCTGCGTGCCTTCGACGTGAGCCGCCCCGCGTGCCTTGTGCTCGATGTGCGCATGCCCGAGACGAGTGGCTTCGATGTGCAGGCCGAGCTCAACCGTCGCGGCGCGACCTTGCCGATCATCTTCGTGAGTGGTCACGGCGACATCCCGATGTCGGTGCGCGCGCTTCAGCATGGCGCGATCGATTTCGTCGAGAAGCCTTATAACTCGCAGCAAATGCTCGATCGCGTGCAGCGCGCCATGAAGCTCGCGACGCAGCGCCATGCGAAAGATCAGCGTCAGCGCGAACTGCGCGAGCGCGTCGAATCGCTGACCGCGCGCGAGAAAGAGGTGTTGCGCGGCGTGATCGAAGGCAAGGCGAGCAAGCGCATCGCCGCCGATCTGTCGATCAGCGTCAAGACCGTCGACGTGCATCGCGCGAGCATCAAGGACAAGCTGGGCGCGGCATCCATCGCCGCGCTCGTGCGTGACGTGCTCGAAGTATGGAGCCCGTCCGGCGACGAACCCGCCTGATACGCGCGCTAACGCATGTACAGGCCGCCGTTCACGTCCCAGCATGCGCCGTTGGCGAAATACGCGTCGGGTGATGCAAGCAGCACGGCAACATCGGCAATGTAATCCGCCGAGCCCAGACGTCCCACCGGAATGCCCGCGATAACCTTGTCGAGCTTGTCGGCGGGCACGCTCTCATGGACGATAGCCAGATCGAGCGGGCCGGGCGAGATCGCATTCACGGTCACACCATGTGCTGCGAGGTCGCGTGCGAATACCTTGGTCAGCGTGATCGCGCCGCCTTTTGCGGCCGCGTAGTGCGCGCCGGTCGCCGAGCCGCCGTTCTGTCCCGCAAGCGACGCGATATTGACGATGCGTCCCGCGCCACGATCCGCGAAATAGCGGCCCAATACCTGACAGCCGAAGAGAACGCTGCGCAGATTCACGTCGATGACCTGATCGAACTGCTCGGCGGTGATCTCCATGACCGGCACGACCTTCGAAGCGCCCGCATTGTTGACGAGCACATCGATACGTCCCCAGCGTTCGTGCACGGCGTCACGCGCGCGTTCGAAGTCCGCTTTCGATGTGACGTCGAGTTCGAGTGCGAATGCGCTGCTTTGATCGGCGCTCAACTCCAGTGCGAGAGACCGGGTTGCTTCGATGGCGATATCGGCCAGCGCGACCTTGTAGCCCGCGGCATGAAAGCGGCGCGCGACCGCGGCGCCGAGGCCACGCGCGGCGCCCGTGATGAGCGCGATTCTGTTCGACATGTTTGAGTTCCTTTATTGAGCGAGCGCGGCTTCGACATGCGCGGCGACGGCGCATACCTTTTCGTCCGCGCCCTTGCGCCCGACGATCTGCAAGCCGGCCTTGAGCGATGAACCTTCGACCGGAAGCGGAAGGCTCAACGCAGGATGCCCGCTCAGATTGAACGGCCTGATCAACGACGACATTGCGATCACCGGCGTTCCCGCGCGCGCGGCTTCGAGCGTGATCGGAAACGCGGGCAGCGTGGGGAGCACGAGCACATCGACATTTTCGAGCGCGCGATCCACGGCCGCCGTGAAGACGCGCCTGACGTTCTCCGCCGCTTCGAGATCGGTAGGCGTGGTTTTCGATGCAAGACGCAAACGGGCGTCGAGATCCGCGCCGAGCTTGCCCGTCTCGACGAGGTGACCGAATGCGTGCCACGTTTCCGCGTTGATGACCGCGAGACCGGCGGAAAAGGCATCGGCCATCGACGCCAGTTCGATGCCGCGTGATGCGAATCCCGCTCGACGCACGGCGTGCTCGACGGCTTTGCGGATACTCGTATCCGCATCGACGGCGACGATGCCGACACGCGTCTTCGCCGCATCCCTTCGCGCGATGCCCGCATCGAACGAAGGATCGATCGCGGTCATTGCATCGATCAGCACGCGCATGTCGCGCGCGAAGGGGCCTACGCAATCGAGTGTGGTTTCGACTGGCGCCACGCCGCGACGCGACACGCGACCGAAGGTTGGCTTCAATCCGGTCACGCCGCAGCATGCCGCGGGGCCGCGCACCGAACCGCCCGTATCGGTGCCCAGTGCGGCATCGACGAGCCCGAGTCCGACAGCCGAAGCCGAACCGCTCGACGATCCGCCGGGAATCCGCGTTGCGTCCTGGGGATTCTGCGGCGTGCCCGTGAAGTCGTTGATACCGGTCATGCCGAACGCAAGCTCGTGCATGTTGGCCTTGCCCTTGATGCGCCAGCCCGCATCGAGCAGACGCTGCACGACTTCGGCATGTTGGGTAGCGGCGGGTGCATCGGCGAGCGCGCGGCTTGCAGCCGTGGTCGGATATCCCGCTATGTCGATGCTGTCCTTGATCGCGATGGTCGGTGCATCGGCATCGTCGTGGAAGCACAGATCGAATTCGCTGATGAATGCGCTCATGCGTGCGTCTCCTTGCGTGGATTCACTTGCCAGGGCGCGTCGAAGAGACGCTCCGTGCGGAAATGGCGAATCAGCCACGCGTTGTTTTCATCGCGTGAAGATGGCGCGAAATCGATTTCCAGCCGCGCGGAAATAAGCTCGGCCTTGGCATCGACATAAGCGGATGCCTGCAACATGATCCATCGTCCCTTGACGATATCGCCCATAACCTCGATATGCTCGGACGTCAGAAAGTGCACATTGCTGGCGAAATGCGGCGTCGGCGGCAGATAACGTTGCAGCATTTCGACGATCGCAGTTCGTCCTTGCAGACGCCCGAACTTCTTCGCATACTGCGGTCCGATGCCTTCCCACACGGCGTCATCGGTGAAGAGCGCGGCGAGCGCTTCGCCTTCGAGCGGTGCGCAAGGCAGATCGCATAGCGCCATATAGCGCGCGATGGTCTTGCGCACCGCGTTCTGCGCCTCCAGCGCGGCGAGGCGCGTGAGCAATGCGTCGATGTTGGCTTGCGTCATGGCTTCACGCGTTATTGGCTGTGGCCGGCGGCACCGTCAATGCACGTCCCACGCGCGCCTCGATCTTTCCATAGCGCCACAGGTTGTAATCGCCGACGGGCGTCGTGCGATAGAGATTGCACACGGCGACAGCCGTATCGAAGTCGGCGACATCGGCCATGATGTAAAACGTCCACGGCGCGCCATCGGACTGTCCGACGACCAGGCGGTCGTCATCCATCACGCCCAGCACACGCACGTTCTCCATAGCCTCGATGGCGGATAACATCTTGCCGTAGGCTTGCCATACTTCTCCAATCTGTTCGCGCGGCAAGTCGAAGAAGTTCTGGGTTACGCCGCAGCAGAACAGCACGCGCAAAGGAAGATTTCGGTTATCGGTCATGAAGCGTTGCTCCTCTTGTTATGCGATGAAAATCGATCAAAGATAGCCGGGAATCGGCGGCACGCCGACGAACACGGCGCCCGCGCCGTCGTAGTTGCCTTCGCCGAGAAATGCGTGCTGCGTGACGACCATCGCGTCGCGCATCAGGCGTTGCAATGGATGCGTGCGATAAATCGCCATCGTGCCGCCCAGGCGATACGCACGACTCACTACGTCCGCGCCTTCACGCGCGATCTGCGTTGCGGCCAGGCGCAACAGGCTGACCTGTTCCGGAGAGACTTCATTGCCCGCGAGAATCGACTGCCATACGCTGTCGGTCGATTCGTAGAAGAACGCGCGCGCTGAGCGCAATTGCGCTTCCGCTTTTGCAAGTTCGATACGGTAGTAGGCGCGATCGGCGAGTTGCGGCGCGCCCGTCGTCGTCTTGCGGCCGCCCGCCATATGATTCGCGACGTCGAGAGCGGCGCGCGCGAGACCCAGATTCACGACGGCGAGCACTTGCGCCGCATACGCGATGGTCGGATATCGATAGAGCGGTTCATCGATCGTCGATACGCCGCCGCGCACGAAGGTCCAGTCTTCGGCGACGAACTGATCCGTCACGCGCAAGTCGTGACTGCCGGTGCCCTGCATGCCGACGACGTTCCAGTTCTCGACGATCTCCACCTGCTCGGGGCGAAACACGGCGGTGCGCGGCTTGCCCGGCGCTTCGCCCGGTTTGCCGGTGCCGATGCCGACACCGAGCCAGTCCGCGCCCTTGCAGCCGCTCGCGAACTTCCACGTACCATTCACGCGATAGCCGCCCGATGCGGGTTGTGCGTTCTGCACCGGAAAAAGCCCACCCGCAAAGACCTGATCGGGTCCATCCGCATAGATCGCGGCCTGGGTCGCGACCGGCAATGCGGCGAGATAGAGATTCGCTGAACCGAAGCTCGCGACCCACGCGGCCGAGCCGTCGGCGACGGCGATGCGCTCGATCATCTCGAGAAATTCGCCGGGGGCGCGTGCATCGCCGCCGAAGCGTTTCGGCGTGGCGGCACGATAGATGCCCACGCGCTTGAGCTTTTCGATGACATCGCGCGGCACGTGCGACAGCCGGTCGAATTCGTCGCGGCGCTGGGCGATTTCGGCTATCACATCGTCGAGCGTGATGGCATCGGTTTGATTCGACAGATCGTCGCGGATAGCGAAGGCAGTCGCGGAAGCTGACATGGGTAAGTCTCCTTTTCGTTCGTTTTGCATTGATGTCAGTCTAGAAACGCAAAAAGACCGAAGCAATTGGGAAGGCGAGCTTGCGATTCAGTGATGCCTCCCGGTCTTCTAAAGAAATCTTTAGGGACGCGCGGGACGCGCCGATGCTATGGTTTGTGCTGGTACTGTCTTTTCCTCGCACCTCGATATGAACTTTCCCGCCGAAGACGATTTCCGCCGGCTGCTCGACGCCTTGACGCAATGCGTGCTTCTTCACGATGCGAAGACGAAGGCCATCGTCTGGGCGAATCGCGCGGCGTGTGTCGCGCTCGGCTTTTCGGTCGAGGAACTGCTGCCGCTCAAGGCGCACGACATGACTCGCGACGACATCAGATATCGTCGTGAAATCGCAGTGAATGCGATGGACCGCTCGATCACCGAAGGCCCGCAAAGTTATGAATGGTGTTATCGCTCGCGCGCGGGCGTGGATATGCTGTCCGAGGCGATCGCGACTTATGTGCCGCTTGCCGGGCGCGCGGTGGTGATGGTGCAGTTTCGCGATATCAGCGCGGAAGAAGCAATGCGTCAGAAGCTGCGCCGCTATGAAACGCGGCTGCGCGAGTACATGCAGGATCTGGGCGAGGGCGTCGCGGTGCTCACGCCGCGCGGCAAGGTGAGCTTCATCAGTGAATCGGGGCGGCGCGTGCTGGGTGTCGCGAGCGATGCACCGCTGGGCGTCGCGCTCGACTACTGCACGAGAGAAGATCGCGACCGGCTGATCGCGCAGTTGCGCAGCGCGACGCGGCAACAATCGACGCCCGCGCAACGCTATGCGATCACGCGTCGCGACGGCGCGAAACGATGGCTGCGCATTACGTGCAGGCGAATCGACATCGAGGACGGCACGCTGGTGCATTTCCGCGATATCACCGATGAAGTCGCAATCGAGGACGCGCGCCGCAACGAAGCGCGCATGCTCGAATACGCGGGGCGAAATAATGCAATGGGCGAGATGGCGACGGCGATCGCGCATGAATTGAGCCAGCCGCTCGCCGCCGTGCGCAATTTCATCGAAGGTGCGATTCAGCGGCTCGCTCAGCCCGATTCCATCGATAGCGCGATCTGGGGCTTGCGTGCAGCGGATCGTCAGGCCGAGCACGCGGCGCATATCATCAAGAGCGTGCGTGAGTTCATCGTGAAGCGAGAGCCCGTCGAAGCACAGGCGGATCTTCGCGACGTGCTCGCGGATGTCGCGTACTTCATTCAATTGCGCGCGCGAGACGAGGGCGTGACGCTCAGGATCGAGCAATGGAGCGAGCCGTTGCCGGTACGTTGCGAACGCGTGCTCATCGGTCAGGTGATCCTCAATCTCGCGTTCAACGCCATCGAAGCATTGAGCGCCGCGAAATCGTCGACGGATATCGTCACGCTCGCCACATCGATGAACGCGGACGCGGCCGAACTTCATGTGATCGACAACGGACCGGGCGTGCCCGACGATGCACTCGAACGCCTGTTCGACGGCTTCTCTTCGTCGAAGGCGGGCGGCAATGGCATTGGCTTGTCGTTGTGCAAGAGCATCGTGTCGCGGCACGATGGCCGTATCTGGGCGCAACGCGCAGCAGGCGGCGGCCTCGAATGCCGCTTCGCGCTGCCCCTGTCTCATCGCGCATGATCGACGGCCAGGCACGCATCGGCGCGTATGCATCGATGCGTGCGCCGCGCTCAAAGCAGGAAGCCGATCGCGCTCAGCGCTTCGGTCGAATCGATCAGGCGGATCACCTTTTCGAGGAGCTTCGGCTCGCCGCTCGCCATGCTGATCTTGTGCGTGAGATCGGCGGCGAAGATCGTCGACACGCCGCGCTTGTACGCGACGATGACTTGCGACGACTTCACTTCCACGACATCGGCGCTATCGCTCGACAACGTGAAGCGCGATACGGTACGCACCGTTCGAGCCGCATCCGATGCCGATGCCGAATAGCCCGACGTCATGCGCTGCACGCGCAGTTCGCGCATGTGCTGGTCGTCGTATGCGTAGTTCAGGGTGGCGGCGAAGTCGGTCGCGTTCGGATCGATCGGCACCACATAGAAGCCTTTCTCGTCCCACAGATCGAGCCACGCGTGATAGTCGCGCCGATCCAGCAGTTCGGCTTCACGCCAGATGAATTCGATCGCGCGCGCGAACGTCCGTTGAGAGAAGAGTGCGTTGCGATCGTCCATCATGCCTGCTCCATCATTGCGCGCCATTGTTTGTAGGCTTCACGCATGCCCGTTTCATCGGTGGCATGCGCGGTCTTTTCTCCGTTCGGTGCGGTCGTTTCGCGGTTGAGGCCGCGATTGACGAGGATCGGCACATCGGGCCCCGCGTGCGAGCCGCGCTGCACGCGTTCCCATGCTTCGGCGTCGTCGGGGCTGCCGAAACCGAACGGACCCTGGAAGTGTTCGTGAATGCGCAGGCGCACGCGATTCGCTTCTTCCGGTCCGCCGTCCATCGCGAGTGCGACGTGGCGAATTTCCGTTTCGTCGGCGGAAATGGGCCGCAGCACGCGGAAGAACGCCATCGAGAGCGCGAGGTTCGGAAACAGATTCAGATTGAAGCCGACGCCCATCAGCGAGCGCACGATACGGCGCACTTCATCGGGCGTATGTTTCTCCGCGAGGGTCGCGGCCAGATCGTTGAAGCGTTCCGGCAAGGGTGCGCCGTCATCCTTGTCGAGATCGACGATCTCGGGCACCAGCACGGCGAGGCTATGGCCGTTGCCGAGCGAGCGGCAGAACGCGTCTTCGCTCGTCATGAAACTCGTAATGGCCGCGGCGGTTTCGTCGTCGATGGACTTCATCCACGATTTATGCACGACGGGAAAGTGATAGAGATCGGTCGTGTTTTCGAGCTGGATTTTCCAGTTACCCTTGAACTTGAACTTATGCTCGCCGTTGGCCTTGATCGGATAACCCGCGCCTTGCTTCATGAAAAGGTCGATCCAGGGCTTTGCGCCGCCCAGAAAGTCTTCGAGCGGTTCGATAGCTTCGTTGAAGCTCGCGAAGATCAAGCCCTGATAAATCCCGACGCGCAATTTCTTGAGCGGCAGATCGCCTTTCTCGCAGACGCCTTCATAGCCGTCGCCGTAGGGCAGGGCACGCAGCGTGCCGTCGAGCGCATAAGACCAGCTGTGATACGGACACGTGAAGCCCTTCGCGTTGCCCTTGTGCTCTTCACAGACAGTTGCGCCGCGATGACGGCAGCGGTTTTGCAGCACATGGACCGCGCCTGTCTTGTCGCGCACGACGATCACGGGCTGGCGACCGATGGTCGTCGTGACGAAATCGCCGGGTTTCGGCAACTCGCTTTCATGCGCGACCCAGATCCACGTCTTATAGAAAATGCGCTCGAGTTCAGCTTCGAAAAGATCAGGATCGTAGTAGAGCGAAGGCGCGATGCGGTCGGCTTGCGCACGGCGGCCGAGCGCGCTCGTGTCGATGATTTGGGTTGTCGGCGTACTCATCGGTTCGATGTGGGGTGAGGTTGATCGGCTAACGAGGATGGCGATGAAGATCGGCACATCCTCTCGTTGACATCAGTCTCGCTTTGCGAAGATCATGCGTCAAATCGATTAAAAAACGGGTGCTGGATAAATCCGGCCGATATCTTGAGAGTTGCCGATGAATTCCCTCGACCATGTCGATCTCAATCTGCTGCGCGTCTTTCAGGCGATCGTGGAAGAGCGCAGCCTCACCAAAGCCGGCGAACGGCTCGCGCTCTCGCAGCCAGCCGTGAGCTATTCGCTTGGCCGTCTACGCACGCTTTTCGATGACACGCTCTTCATCCGCACGCGCGCCGGCATGCAGCCGACGCCCGTCGCGCTGGAACTCGCGGAGATCGTCGGACGTGCGCTCGATACCGTGCGCGAAGCCTTGCGCTTCGCCGAGCGTTTCGATGCGTCCACGAGCAGTCGCACGTTTCGCCTGTCCCTTTCGGACGCGGGAGAAATGGCGTACTTGCCCGCGATCTGCCAGGCGCTGCACGAAGCCGCGCCGCGCGTGAAGCTGCTGGTCGAGCCTTTGCCTGTGGAAGATATCGAGGAAGCATTGCGTTCGAGCCGGCTCGACTTCGCAATCGGCAATCTGCCATCGCTCTTGCCGCGCACGCGTCACGCGCTGCTTTTCGAGGAAGCTTATGTGTGCATGACGAGGAAGCGCGAAGGCCTGCCCGCAGGAGAGACGTTGAATCTCGATCAGTTTCTCGCGGCGTCGCATGTGCAGGTGCGATCGCTCGAACATAGTCACCATGCGCTCGACGACGCATTGCGAGCGCAAGGTGTCGGGCGCAATATCGCGCTGGCGCTGCCGCATTTCGTGGCCGTTCCCGGCGTGCTCGCGGTGACCGATCTGTTCGCGACATTGCCCGAGCGGCTCGCGCATATCCTCAATCGCAACGAGGCGTTCAGGATCTATGCGTTGCCGGTTCAATTGCCGAAGGCGGCCGTGACCATGCACTGGCACGAGCACTTTCACGAGGACGAAGGCATCGCGTGGATGCGCGGCCTGATGACCGACATCCTCGCGGGCTTCGAGAAGCTATGAGTTCAGAGGTCGAGCACGAGAACCGGCGAGCGTGAACGCGACACGCAGCAGCAGATCACGCTGTTGCTCGCGCGCTCCGCCTTGCTCAGACAATGATCGCGATGCTCGGGCTCGCCGCTCACGACATCGACCATGCAGGTTCCGCAGACGCCTTCGCCGCATGACGTATCGACTTCGATGCCGATCGACGCAAGCGCATCGACGATGGACGTGGCCGCATCGACACGCACGGTTTGCCCGGTGCTCGCGAGCCGCAAATCGAAGGTATCGAGCGATTCATCCGTCGGGGCTTGCGGCTCGGCCTTGAAGCGTTCGAGATGAATGGCCTCGGCGGGCAAGCGCTTTTGCGCAGTATCGACCACGACATCCATGAACGGAGCGGGGCCGCAGGTATAGACGTGCGCATCCTTGTCTGCGTCGCCGATACAGGCATCGAGTTCATCGGCGAGTACTTCGCGTTCGACACCGAAATGCAGCCTGACATGTCCGTCGAACGGCGCGCGTGCGAGGAGCGGCAAGAACGCCGCATGCGTATCGCTGCGCGCGAAGTAGTGCAGCGTGAAGGGCGCACCGATCGCGACGAGACGATACGCCATCGAAAGCAAAGGCGTAATGCCGATGCCCGCGCCGATCAGGATATGCTCGCTCGCGCTTTCTTCAAGACGGAACAGATTGCGCGGCGCGCCGATCGACAACTCGCTGCCGATGCTGACTTCGTCATGCAACGAACGCGAGCCGCCGCGCGATTGCTCCTCCTTCTTTACCGCGAAGACATGCGAATCGCGGCAAGCCGGATCGCCGCACAGCGAGTACTGGCGCGTGATGCCGGATGGACTCGTGACATCGATATGCGCGCCGGGCTCGTAGGCATCGAAGGGCATGCCGTCGAGGCGCGAGATGCTGAACGAACGCACGCCGTGAGCCTCTTCGCGCAACGCGTCGACGCGAACTTTGAAGGTTTGAGCTTGCATGATGCTGCCTTTCCAGTGTGTCGAGGGACGATGCGTCGAGCGTAACGTCCCTCGTCGGATAAGCAAAATAGATTAAAAAACGCAGGTCACATCAAATCGGCGGATATCTTCAGGCCGTCGTCGCCGCGCCCGCCGGCAACTTCTCTGGCGCTTGTCCTTCGGCGATCGTGACGCGGGCTTCGCGCGCTTCATGATCGAGACTCGCGCGATACTGCCTGCATCCGGCATAGAGCAACACGACGGCCAGCACGATCGCCACGGCGTTGATGATGGCCATCGAATCGCCGACCGCCAGTGGCGAGCCGAGCACCTTGTCGGTGATGAGCGCGACGAGCGTGGTCCCGAGACCCAGTCCGATCAGATTCGACACGAGCAGGAACATCGCTGAAATCTGCGCGCGCATCTGATTGGGCGCGAGCGCCTGCATGGCGGCGGCGGAGGTCGGTAGCGGGAACGACGCGAAGAACATGGCCACGACGAGCCATGCGAGCGACGCGTTGAGACTCGTCGTCTGCGTGAATGCGATAGCCGGAACCAGCATGCAGGCCGCGCCGATCCATGCCGCGCGCATCGGCGCATCGCTGCGGCCGCGACGCAACAGCCAGTCGTTGAGCCAGCCGCCGCAGAACACGCCCGTCGTGTTGGCAACCAGCATCACGATGCCGAGCATATAACCCGTTTCTACAGGCGTGAGACCGAAACGGCGCATATAGAAAGCGGGCGTCCAGCCCATCAGGCAATAGAGGCCCATCGCATAGAACGAAAAGCCGATGTAATGACAGAAGAACGTCTTGCGATGGCTCGCGATGAAACGCAGCGCATCGCCCATTGCGACGCGTTTGACCTTGCCCGCGCCGTCTTGCGCGAGCCCCTTGCGCGCGGGATCACGCACCGTGAGCATGAAAACGAACGCGACGAAGAGACCCGGCAAGCCGACGATAAAGAACGTCAACTGCCACGCACGCAATTCGCCGATAAGCGGCAACGTGAACACGCTCGCGTGCTTGAGCAGTGCAATCACATATCCGCCGACAAGAAACGCGATGCCGCCGCCAATGAACGAGCCGAGCGAATAAATGCCGATAGCGCGGCCGATCTTCTCCTTCGGAAAGTAATCCGCGATCATCGAATAAGTGCCGGGCGAGAGCGCGGCCTCGCCCACGCCTACGCTCATGCGCGAAGCGAACATATGCACGAAGCTTTGACTGAGCCCGCACGTCGCCGTTGCGACGCTCCACAGCGCGATGCCCGCCGCGATGATGCGCGGACGCGCGAAACGATCGGCGAGATAGGCAATCGGCATGCCCATCACCGCGTAGAAGAGCGAGAACGCGAATCCATGCAGGAGGCTGAATTGCGTGTCGGTGAGATGCAGGTCGCGCTTGATCGGCTCGATCATGAGCGCGAGCACCTGGCGGTCGATGAACGAGAAAACATACGCCAGCATGCAGATCACGACGACATACCATTCGTATGTATGGCGCTTGCCTTTTGGCTTCATGGTGTTTGGGGAATGCATCGTGTGTCTCCGATGAATGCGGTTCTCAGGGCGTGCGCAGGCATTCGCGCGGGCAAGCGCCGCGCGAATGGCAAACGAATGAAACGGAAGGAAAAGCGCGGGTTATCTGGCGCGCGTCTCGTGCGTGTACTTCAACGTGATGACAGTGACGAGTGCGAGCGCGATGAGGAAAACGGAAACCGGCCAATACGCGTGATAACGCGCGAGCAGCGCCGTGGCGATGAGCGGAGAAAGCCCGCCCGCGAAAATCGACGCGACCTCATGGCCGAGCGCGACGCCCGAGTAGCGCACTTCGGTACTGAAAAGCTCGCCGACGAGCGAAGGCAGCGTGCCGATCATCGCGCCATGACATACCGCCGTGCCGAGCACGAGCGCGAGCCAGATCAGCGGCGTCGAATGCGTGTTGAGCAGCCAGAAGAAGGGGAAGGCCATGAATGCGAGCGACACCGCGCCGATCATGTACACCGGTTTGCGGCCGATGCGATCGGAGAGCTTGCCCCATAAAAGCATCGCCGCCATTTCGACGATCATCGCGATCATCACGCCGGTAAGCATCGTCCAATTGTCGATGCCCGCATATTTGCCGTAGACGAGCGAGAAGGCGAGAAAGATATAGGCGCCGCCGTTCTCGGCCACACGCAATCCCATCGCCATCAGGATTTCCTTCGGATGGCGTTTGATGACTTCGATAACCGGCATGTGAGAAGTCTTGCCCGCACGATCCGCGTTTTCGAAGTCACGGCTCTCGGGCAGGTTATGCCGGATATATACGCCGAGCGCGAAGATCAGAATGCTCGCGAGAAACGGCAGACGCCAGCCCCATGAGATGAACTGATCATGCGGCAATGCCTGCACGGCGAGAAATGCGCCCGATGAAAGCACGAAGCCGCCGCCCACGCCGAGCTGGCTCCACGCCGCGTAATAGCCGCGCTTTTCGGGCGGTGCGCTCTCGCTGATCATCAATACGCCGCCGCCCCATTCGCCGCCTGAAGCAACCCCTTGCAGCAGCCGCAGCGCGACGAGCGCGGCAGGGGCCCATAGCCCCACACGATCATAAGTGGGCAACAAGCCGATGCCGAAGGTCGCGAAGCCCATGATGAGCAGCGTCCATACGAGCGACGCGCGCCGTCCATACCGATCGCCGATATGCCCGAACACGATGCCGCCGAGCGGTCGTGCGACGAAGCCCATCGCGAACGCGGCGAATGCGCCGAGCGTTCCGACGAGCGGGTCCGCATTTGCGGGAAAGAACAACTGCCCGAACACGAGCGCGGCAGCCGTGCCGTAGACGAAGAAGTCGTACCACTCCATCGCATTGCCCGCGACGGAAGCGACGACGATCCGGCTGAGCGCACGGTCCTGCGTCGCGGCTGGGTGGTCCGCTGAAGCCTGGGAGTGAACGGAAGACATAGGGGCTCGCTTGGGGAATGAGGAGGCGTCGATGCTTTCGAAAGGCTTCGTTTCGCAGGCAGTGTCGATGTGACAGATATCCAGGTCAAATTCGCCGAAAAGGGCGTCGGCTATCAGTGCGGCAAATATGAAACCGCATCAGCGGGCTTTATCGATGAATGCGCTTTTGACTGATTTGCCGCGCCGGACGGGTGAGCGCAGACTTCTGTTCACGCAATCCACCGTGCGCGCAGGCATCCGGCGCAGTTCTAAAGTAATCTCTGAAGTGCGCACGAAGCGCGCGTGCGCCTACGCATGCGCGCGCCCGTTTTTCAATCGTGCATTCTCAGAATTGCGCAACAAGCAACAAGCGAGAACAATTAAAAAGCTTGACGCCAAAAAATCGAGAACCTAAAAGCAGTCGCATCGATGCCGACGCAAGTAGCAGGAGGAGGGATGTACGCCAACTATGAAACCTTCGAGGACGCCGACCGCCACGCGCACGCGCTGACAGGCTGGGAACAGCGTTACGACCAGGTGGGCGAAGGCGCGTTTCGCAGCACGGTCAAGCAGGTTTCGGTGGCGGGCGTGCAGGTCTTTCAGGAATCCGCGAACGTTCGTATCGTTCAACGCGGGCAACTGCCGGCGGGTTTCGTCACGTTCGGACTCGTGCTCGGCGGCGGCGCACCGTTTTCGTTTCAGGGCGTGCGTGTCGACGAAAACGCGCTCGTCGTCGCGCCTGGCAACAAGGAATTCCTGTTGCATTCGCCACCCGATATGTCGATGCTCGGCGTGGCCGTCGATATGAGTCTGCTCGCGTCGGCAGCGGATGCGGCGGGCATCGATGTCCAGGACGAAATTCTCAACCGGCACGTGCTGAGCATCCCCGGCGCGGCCGGCGCGCGCGCGGGAAAGCGCATCATCGCGGCGGTCGAAACGGTGCTCGCGCACTCCGATCCGTTTTCATCGGACGATGGCGCGCAGCGATTCACGCACACCGTGACGGAAAGCATTCTGGATCTGCTGACGTTTCATGTGCCCACGCGCGAGGACCGGCTCACTTATGCGTGCCGCGCCGATGTCGTGCGTCGCGCGCATGAGCTGGTGCTTGCGCGTCCCGAGCAGCCGATCTCGGTGCTGGATCTGTGCGAGAAACTGCGCGTGAGCCGGCGCACCATTCAGAACAGCTTTCAATCGGTGACGCAGATGAATCCGGTGAGTTATCTGCGCGCCGTGCGTCTCGCGCAAGTGAGACGGCTCCTGACGACGACATCGCCAAACGAAATTCCGGTGCGCGAAGCCGCGATGCGCTGGGGATTTTCCAATCTCGGCCACTTCGCGAGCGATTACAAAAGCCTGTTCGGCGAACTTCCCTCTCAAACGCTGCGCACTCGCTGATTCAGCACTAACGCATTCCCTCCATGCCGATTGCAGGCCGCATTGCCGCGGTTTGCAATCGGCATTTCTCTTTCCGAAGCCGGCTTTGCAAGCGGCCTGAACACGCGCATTTAGCGCGTCTCTGTCGGCTCCCTTTCGAATGCTCCATTTCGGCACGCACGCGCTGCCGGTTACGAAGTGCTCTTTTTTATTGTCGTCTTTAGAGTCAATTCGACGATAACTAAGGAGGAGCACAGATGAAGCTGAGACGGCTGGCCACCGCCATGGGGGCCTTATTCTATGGATTGCTTGCGTGTCAGTCGCACGCGGGCGCGGCCGAAAAGCCGGAAGAACTGACGGTGGCGAAGGTGCCGCCGTATAGCCCGCATCGCGTATTCGTCACGGATGTCTCGTTTGCGAGCATGACCGATGCGCGCGTTCATGTGTTCGACGGCGACACGAAACGCTTCGTCGGCGAAATCGACGCCGGCTTCGCTCCGGGTTTCACGATCTCGCCCGATCACAAGACGAGCTATGTCGCGACGACGTACTTCGCGCGCGGCAGTCACGGCGCGCGTACGGATGTGGTCGAGATCATCGATAACACGACACTCGACGTGACCGGTGAAATCGTGATCCCGGCCAAGCACGGTCAGACCGTGCCGACGCCTTACCTCACGAATCTCTCGGAAGACGGCAGCCGCCTGTATGTGTCGAACATCACGCCGTCGACCTCGGTAACGGTCATCGATACGGCCGCGAAGAAGGTGCTCGGCGAGATCGATACCGATGGCTGCGTGCTCGCATATCCGAGCGGCAACGACCGCTTCTCGGCGCTGTGCGAAAGCGGCAAGGCGCTCACGGTCAGGCTCGATGCCACGGGCAAGGAAGCGAGCCGCAAGCTCTCCGACGCGTTCATCGATGTCGATCACGATCCTGCGTTCGTCAACGCCGTGCGTGACGGCAACAAGTACGTGTTCACGACCTTCCACGGCAATGTGCGCACCGCCGACTTCTCCGGCGATGCGCCTGTGTTCGGCACATCGTGGTCCTTGCTGAGCGATCAGGAGCGCAAGGCAGGCTGGCGTCCGGGCGGCTTGCAGCAGACCGCGCTGAGCACGGCCACTCATCGCCTCTACGTCGCGATGCACAAGGGCGCGGACGGCTCGCACAAGGATCCGGGCACCGAGATCTGGGTCTACGACACCGAGAGCAAGAAGCGCGTGGCGCGCTGGGATCTCGCGAAGCAGAAGATCGACCCGCTCCTCTCGATTCAGGTCAGCACCGACGACAAGCCGCTCTTCTACGGCCTTACGCCGACCTCCGATCTCGTCCTGATCGACGCGACGACCGGCAAGCGCCAGCACGTCGAAAAGCAGCTCGGCACGACGTCGACGCTGCTGCTCAATCCCTGAGGTGACGCGATGATCGATCCCGTCATTCTCATGGTGTGCATCGCGTCCGCGACGATCATCGCGCTCGCGAGCGCCGCGCCGAAGTGGCGCGAGCCGGCGCGCTTTCGCGCGTCGCTCGAAGCGTTCGCGTTGCTGCCGTCGTTCGCGCTGACGCCTTTGTCGTTCGCGTTTCCCGCGCTGGAAAGCGCGGGCGCAATCGGCCTCTTGTTCGCCGATACGCGCACGGTCAGCGCGCTCGTGCTGATCGCGTTGTTCACGCTCTTCGGCGCGGCGCTCGCGATCAATGTGTTGCGTGGTCATACCGATATCGATTGCGGCTGCTCGGGCTTCATCGCGGCACGCGCCACGGAACGCGCGCCCAAGTCCATCGGCTGGTGGCATGTATCGCGCGCCCTGATGCTGGCCGCGCTCGCAGCCGCCGCGCTCGTACCTTCTACTGCTCGCGCACTCATCGGGTTCGACTACCTGAGCGCGGGCGCCTGCACGTTATTCGCCGTCGCCGCGTGGTTCACGCTCGACGTGCTGCTGGTCAATCTTCCCAAGCTCGATTCTCTGAGGAATTCATGATGCAAACCGCCCTGATGATTTCGGCCGCACTGTCGTGGGCCGCTTTGCTCGCGCTCGGCGCGATCTGTCTCGCACTCGTTCGCCAAGTCGGCATTCTCTATGAACGCATGATGCCCGCGGGCGCACTCATGATCGACAAGGGCCCGGCAGTCGGCGCCATTGCACCGGTGTTCGAACTGGGCGATATCGCGGGCCGCGCGGTGAAGGTCGGCGGCCTGTCGAACTCGAAGCGCAACACGCTGGTGTTCTTCCTCTCGCCGACGTGCCCCGTGTGCAAGAAGCTGTTGCCCTTGCTGCCGTCGATCCAGGCGCGCGAAGGCAATACGGACATCGTGCTCGCAAGCGATGGCGAATTCGACGAGCATTCGGCCTTCTATCGCAAGACCGGTCTCTCGCAATACCCGTATGTGCTGTCGCAGGAACTCGGCCTTTCCTATCAGATCGGCAAGCTGCCTTATGCCGTGTTGCTCGACGAAGAAGGCAAGGTCCGTGCGAAGGGTCTCGTGAATACGCGTGAGCATCTGGAAAGCCTGTTCGAAGCGAAGGAACGCGGTGTCGCTTCGCTGCAGGAGTTCGTGCACGGCAAGCATGACGATCACGCGCATCACGAACATGAAGGTCAAGTCGGGCAGCACGCCTGAAGACGCCAATAAATCATTCATTCCTACAGGTGAGCGTCCATGAAATGGCTGGATTCATTCTTCGAACATAAGGCGCGCGGCGTCGCGCAGCGCAGCTCGCGGCGCAGTGCGATGGCGAAGCTCGGCAAGGTGCTAGTCGGCTCGGCAATGGTGCCGCTGCTCCCGGTAGATCGGACCGCGTATGCGACGGAGCCGAAGAAGCCGGGCGCATCGGCAAGCGACGATCCGACGAGCTGCGACTACTGGAAGTATTGCGCGATCGACGGCTGGCTTTGCAGCTGCTGCGGCGGCACGTCGAGCAGTTGCCCGCCGGGCACGACGCCGTCGCCGATCACGTGGATCGGCACATGCCGCAATCCCCACGACGGCTCGGACTACATCGTGTCCTACAACGACTGCTGCGGCAAGACGAGTTGCGGGCGTTGCTTCTGCAATCGCAATGAACGCGAGAAGCCGCTCTACAAGCTGTCGCTCAATAACGATATCAACTGGTGCATGGCGAACGGCAATTCGAATTACCACTGCTCGGTATCGGTACTGTTGGGAGCGGCAACGCAATGAAGACGGCAAGTGTTTTGATGGCGGCGCTCGCCGCCGGTGCGATGAGTCTTGCGCCTCAGGCATTCGCGCAAACGGTGCATTATCCCGGCGGCAAATCGACATTCGACGGCAAGTGCGCCGTCTGCCATCAGGCGGGCGGCAAGGGCATGGACGGACTCGCGCCGCCGCTCGTCGAGTATCCTGGCAAATATGCGGGATCGCCCGATGGCCGTTCCCAATTAGGGCATACCGTGCTCTATGGCATGTTCGGTCCGATCAAGGTCAAGGAGAAGAGCTACAACTTCAAGATGCCGAGCTTCGCATCGCTCTCCGATGAAGAGATCACCGACGTGCTGAACTACGTCGTGTTCGATCTGAACGCGGAGCACGGTTCAGCCAAGCCCTTCGACGTCGCCGAGGTCAAGGCATGGCGCGCGGGGCCGCTCGATCAGACCGCCGTGCATCAGCGTCGCGATGCGGTCGTGAAGGGCCTCGGGCTATGAAGCCGCGCGCGGTCCTCGTGGCTGCAGCGCTTGCCGCGCTCTTCATGGCGGCCGCACCGCAGGCGCAGGCGGAGGAGTACGACGCGCCGCGCGCGCGTCAGGACTGGGTCCTCAATTGCATGGGATGTCACACCGCCGATGGCTCCGGCATCCCCGGCAAAGTGCCCGCGTTGCGCAACTCGCTCGGTCACTTTGTCTCGATGCCCGAGGGCCGTCAGTTCGTGATGCGTGTGCCGGGCGCGGCCAATTCCGCATTGAACGATGCCGAGCTCGCGAACGTCCTGAACTGGCTGCTCGCGACGATGAACGAGCAATCGCGGCCCGCATCGTTCAAGCCCTATACGGCGGAAGAAATCGCGGCGCATCGTCGTCCCGCGCTCACCGATGTCGCGCGCACACGCATGAAGCTCGTGAAGAAATTGCAGGAGAACGGCGTCGACGCCGTCCCCGAACACTACTAGGAGACACCTTGATGAATAACAGCCAGCATCTCGCGATACTCGATTCGACGCGCGCGTTCGTCGCATCGGCAAAGAAAATGTTGATCGACGGCGCGTGGGTGGAAAGCGCAAGCGGCGCGACACTCGACGTGATCAATCCCGCCGATGGCGAACTGCTCGCCCGCGTGCCGAGCGCCGACGAAACCGATGTGGATCGTGCGGTGCTCGCCGCGCGCCGCGCATTCGACGACTCCGCGTGGTCGCGCATGAAGCCGACCGATCGCGAACGCCTCTTGCTGCGCGTCGCCGATCTGATCGAAGCGAATGCGCGCGAGCTCGCGGAAATCGAATCGCTCGACAACGGCAAGCCGGTGACGGTAGCGCAAGGTCTCGATGTGTCGATGGCCGCGCAATGCTTCCGCTATATGGCGGGCTGGGCGACGAAGATCGAAGGCAACACGATTGAAGCATCGATTCCGTATAGCCCGTCGAACGATTTCTTCGGCTATACGCGCAAGGAAGCGGTGGGTGTCGTCGGCGCGATCATTCCGTGGAATTTCCCGCTGCTGATGGCTTCGTGGAAGCTCGCGCCCGCGCTCGCGACGGGTTGCACCGTCGTGCTGAAACCCGCTGAAGACACGCCGCTTTCCGCATTGCGCCTCGCGATGCTGATCGAAGAGGCGGGCATCGAGAAGGGCGTCGTGAATGTGGTCACGGGCCTCGGCCGCACAGCGGGCGCGGCGCTCGCGCGGCATCCCGGCATCGACAAGATCGCGTTCACGGGTTCGACGCCGACCGGCAAGGCAATCGGTCATGCGGCGCTCGACAACATGACGCGCATGTCGCTCGAACTCGGCGGAAAGTCGCCGGTGATCGTGCTGCCCGATGTCGATATCGACAAAGCGGCGGAAGGCGTCGCCAATGCGATCTTCTTCAACTCGGGACAAGTCTGCACCGCGGGTTCTCGCGTCTATGTGCACGGTAAGGTATTCGATCGCGTGATGGAACGCGTCGCCGCCATCGCTCAATCCTTGCCGATGGGTCCGGGCCTCGATGCATCGACGCAGATCGGCCCGCTCGTGTCGGCGCGGCAGATGGATCGCGTGCTGGGCTATATCGAAGCGGGACGCGATGAAGGCGCGCGTGCGATCGCGGGCGGTGCGCGCAAGGGTGGCGCGGGTTTCTTCGTGAAGCCGACCGTGCTCGTCGATACGGATCATTCGATGAAGGTCGTGCGCGAAGAGATCTTCGGGCCGGTGCTCGTCGCGATGCCGTTCAGCGATATCGACAGCGTCGTCGCGAAAGCGAACGACACGCCCTATGGACTCGGCGCGAGCATCTGGTCGAACAATCTCTCGGCGATTCACAAGCTCGTGCCGCGCATCAAGGCGGGCACGGTGTGGGTCAATTGTCATTCGCTCCTCGACAACGCGATGCCTTTCGGCGGCTTCAAGCAATCGGGTTTCGGGCGCGAGCTCGGACGCGCGGTGATCGACATGTACACCGAAACCAAGTCGGTGCTGATCAACTACGCGTGAGGACGCTCGCATGACAACTAAAACGATCGCGCGGCAGCTTGTTTCGACGGCGGCGCTCGCCGTGTGCGCGAGCGCATCCGCGCAAGGCACGGTGACGCTGTACGGCACCGTCGATGCCGGGCTGACCTACACGACCAATCAGCAAGTTACCAACGCGGACGGCAGCGTCAGCTCGGGGCATAACTTCGCATTCTCGGGCGGCAATCTCGTGCCTTCGCGCTTCGGCTTGCTCGGGGTTGAAGATCTGGGCGGCGGCTTGCAAGCGAAGTTCAACGTGGAGAACAGCTTCTATACGGGAACGGGTGGCTTGGTGCAGGGCGGGGCGCTGTTCAACCGTCAGGCCTGGGTGGGACTGGCGCATGAGCAATTCGGTACGTTGTCGCTCGGACGCCAGTACGATTCGTATTCCGACTTTCTCGGGCTTTACGTGTCGAGCAATTCATGGGCGACGCTCTACGGCTCGCACATCGGCGACGTCGACAACCTGAACGAAGCGTTCAACTTCAACAACTCGATCAAGTATACGAGCCCGGACTGGAACGGTTTCTCGTTAGGTGGCACGTATAGCCTCGGCGGTGCGGCCGGCGATTTCGCACAACGGCGCGGCTATTCCGTCGCGGCGGCTTATACGCGTTTGCCGGTTTCCATCAGCGCGGGCTATCTGAACCTGCGTAATCCGCTCGATGCGGCTTTGGGCGGTACGAACGGCTATATCGGTGATTTCGCCTGCTCGAATCCTTCGGCGCTGTATTGTCAGTTGCAGAATGCGGAAGCGCTCAAAGCGTATGGCGCGGGCGCATCGTATGCGATCGGGCCTGCGACCATCGCGTTGACCTATACGCATACGCGCCTTGAGCATAGCCAGTTCTTCGCCGATAGCGCCAATCCGCAAGGCCGCGACATCGCATTCGACATCGGCGAAGTGAATCTGACTTACGCGGCCACGCCGTTCCTGCAACTGGGCCTCGCCTACATCTATAACAATGCGAAACCCGACGGCGGTTCATCGACGCGCTTTCATCAGGTGAACCTCGGCGCGAATTACTCGCTTTCGAAGCGCACCGCGCTCTATGGTGTCGCGATCATGCAGAAGGCGGTAGGAGCGGGACTCGGCATCGATCCCGCGACGGGCGGCCCGGCGAATTACGCGCAGATTCCCAATCTGCCCAACTCGAACAGCGACCGGCAACTGTCCGTGACGGTGGGCATACGGCATAACTTCTAAGTATTTCCGAGGGCGTGCGTTGACCCGGCCGGGATGATTCCCTGCCGGGTTTTTTTCGTTTGCGTGTTGGTTCGACCGATCAATCTTATGGATGCGAGCCGGCATATATGGTTGATTTGACCGATATATGCGTGTCGTTTAATTTCGTTGCGAGCGTCCATCGCAATGCATCGATCATCGAAACATCCCCACACATACCGACTCACGGAGACATCGAAAAAATGAACAGGGCAACCATCGACGCACTGCTGAAAAAAATCAACGACAGCGCCACGAACGAAGGCGACGCACGCACGAAAGCAATCGTGAACCGCATCGTGCGCGATCTTTTCTACACGATCGAAGACCTCGACGTTACCCCGGGCGAGTTCTGGGCCGCGCTGAACTATCTCGGCGAAACCGGACAGAGCGGCGAGTTCGGCCTGATCGCCGCGGGTCTCGGCTTCGAGCATTTTCTCGATGCGCGTCTCGACGAAAAGGAAGCGATGGCAGGTCTCGAAGGCGGCACGCCGCGCACCATCGAAGGGCCGCTCTATGTGTCGGGCGCGCCGCAATCGCTCGGACATGCGCGACTCGACGATGGCACGAGCCTCGGCGAAACGCTCGTGATGCGTGGCCGTGTATTGACGCAGGACGGCGCGCCGCTCGCGAATGCATTGGTCGAAGTGTGGCACGCGAATCATCTCGGCAATTACTCGTACTTCGACAAGTCGCAGTCCGCGTTCAATCTGCGCCGCTCGATTCGCACCGATGGCGACGGGCAATACGCGTTCACGAGCGTCGTGCCGGTCGGCTATAGCGTGCCGCCCGGCGGCAAGACACAGCAATTGCTCGATCAGCTCGGCCGGCACGGTCATCGTCCGGCGCATATTCACTTCTTCGTGTCGGCGCCGGGTTATCGCAAGCTGACAACGCAGATCAATATCGACGGAGATCCGTATCTGTGGGACGACTTCGCGTTCGCGACGCGCGACGGACTCGTGCCCGAAGTGAAGAAGGCCGAAGGGGCGGAAGGCAAGCCGTACGGTGTGGAAGGACGCTTCGCGCTCATCGACTTCGACTTCACGCTGTGCAGTGAACGGGACGACGTGCCCGGCACGGAAGTGGAGCGCGTGCGCGCGGCGTGAGCATCTGCGATCGTTGATACCATTGCCGCATGAACAACGAGCTTGATGTAGACGCCGATCTATTGGGCGTCGATGGCTGCAAGGCGGGCTGGTTCGTCGCAAGGCAATGCGGGCGTAGCGGGGTCATCACGACGAACGTCGTCGGCCGCTTCGATGACCTGCTCGAATGGGAGCGGGCGCATGCAATCGTGGCCGTCGATATTCCAATTGGACTGGCCGCGAATGGCGCCCGCGCATGCGACACGCTCGCCCGCAAGCTGCTCGGGCGTCCTCGCGGAAGCTCGGTATTTTCTCCACCGACACGCGCAGCACTGGCCGCATCGAACTATCGCGAAGCGTGCGACATCAACCACGCCGCATCGGGAAAGCGCATTTCCATTCAGGCTTTCCATATTCGCGGCAAGATCGCTGAAGTCGATGATGTGCTGCGCATGCGCGCGGGCGCAGCAGCGCGGGTATTCGAAGTGCATCCCGAACTGAGCTTCATGCACTTGCGAATGGAACAGGGCGGCCCGGCGCACGGCCTGCATGAAAGCAAGGCGCACGCGCCGGGGTTTGCACTACGTCACGCGTTGCTCGTGCAATGCTTCGGCAGCGCAGTCGACACGGCGCTCGCCGCGCGCAAGCCCGCGCAGGCTTCGCGCGACGATGTGCTCGACGCCTTCGCCGTGCTATGGAGCGCACGCCGCATCGCATCGGGTAAAGCATTCCATCTGCCGGAAGAGATCGAGACCGATGCGGCGGGCATACCCATGACGATCTACTGCTGAGCACCCGCCTTTCGATAGTGCGCCACGTGAAGCGCCTTGATGCGTTCGGCGAACTCATCGACGGGACCATCGACGACGGTATCTTCGATAACTTCCTGAATCGCCAGCGCACGCACGCGCCCCGGCTTCGCGCCGAGTTCGGCACGCCAGCGCGTGAACTGTTCCGTCGACGCCGCATAGACGATGCGCCCCAGCCCGACCCACGCATGCGCCGCCGCGCACATCGGGCAATGCTCGCCGGACGTGTACACGACCGCGTCCTTGCGATCGGCTTCGGGCACGTTCTGCGCCGCCCATTTCGCAATTTCGAATTCCGGGTGCCGCGTCTGATCGCCGCCGCTCACCCGATTGCGGTCTTCGAAAAGCACGCGCCCGTCCCTTGCGACGAGCATCGAGCCGAAAGGCTCGTCGCCATTGTCGAGCGCCTCTTGCGCCAGTTCGATGCAGCGGATCAGATGCTTCTTGTCTGTATCGTCGATCATGCCGTGTCCTCCTTGTTTGACTGCACGATCACGATGCTAACGGACTAGCGAAACGCCCGCATCTGCGCGGTCATGAGTTGCAGCATCCGGTTCGACGCAACCGATAGCCTGCGTCCGGCGCGCGTGACGAGATGGGCTTCGGCATCGGCGAGAATCGGATGCGTGATGTCGATCGCAAAGAGATCGCCGGCTTCCATCTCGCTCGTCACGGCAAACGCGGGCAGCACGGTGATACCGAGCCCCGACTTGACGAACTGCTTGAGAATGGCGATGGAGTTCGTCGTCACGACCGGATCGAGCTTCAGCTTCTCCGCATACTCCACAGCCTGCAGCATCTGCCGCGTGCCGTACGACGCGTGCGTCACCGCGAGCGGATGCTGCGCGAGTTCCTGCACGCTCATCGACTTGCGCTCCTTGCGCGGAAAGTCCGGGCCGACGATCGCCATCATCGGCTGTCGCTTGATCGCGCGCGATACGAGCTTCGGTTCCTGCGGCGGGTTATAGACGAGGCCGATCTCGCCTTCGTCCTCGGAGATCTTGCGGATCACATCGTTGGTGCCGCCGAGATCGAGGTTCACCTTGATGCCCGTGTATTGCTTGCAGAACTGCTGCATCGGCCCCGACAGAAGATCGGATACGAAGCCTTCGCCGAGCACGATATTCACCTGGCCCGTGCGCAATCCGCGCAACGCCTGAAGACGCGAGAGCAGATCGTCGCGATGCGCGAGCTGCTCGCGAAAGTATTCGATCACGCATTGCCCGGCTTCGGTCGTCTTCACGCCGCGCGCGTGCCGTTCGACGAGCGCCGCGTCCAGTTCCTTTTCCAGCAGGCCGATCTGCCGGCTGACCGCCGATGGCGCGACGTTGAGATAGTCGGCCGCCGCGCGGATGGTCCCGCAGCGCACGGCCTCGAAGAAATAGACGATGCGGCTGTCGGTGAGGTTATCGGTCATCGGAATCGAGTGTTCTAAAAATCAGAACACTTCCAATATTGGCGTTGATTGATTGTACGGCTTTCACGACCGAAGATGACAGGAACGCGGACCGGCTGCCCGAAGCACGGCGCGCATGAGAAGGAGAATTCGCTGATGAAGACGGTAGGTGTGATCGGTCTGGGAAACATGGGACGCGGCATGGCGCGCTCGGCCAGACGCGGCGGGTATCGCGTGCTCGGTTTCGATGCCGCGCAAGGCGTGGCAGAGGCGCTGCAGCCGGACGGCATCGAGGCGCGCGCGTCGATTGCGGCCATCGCGAGCGAGGTCGACGTGTTGATACTGTCGCTGCCGACATCGGCGATCGTCGAAGAAGTCGTGCTCGGGAAGGACGGCGTCGCATCGAACGGGAAAGCCGGGCTGATCGTCGTTGATACAACCACCGCCGATCCGGCCAGCACGAAGAAGGTCGCGGCCGCGCTCGCGGAATGCGGGATCGGTTTCGTCGATGGCCCCGTGAGCGGCGGCCCGAAAGGCGCGGCGACCGCCACGATGACGATGGTTCTCGGCGGCTCGGAAGCGGATGTCGCCGCGGTCGAACCGATCCTCGCGGTGATCAGCGCGAAGCGCGTGCATGTCGGGCCGGTCGGCGCGGGTCACGTGACGAAGATCATCAACAACATGCTGACGGGCGTGCATCTGCTCGCGGCGAGCGAGGCGGTGCGTGCGGCGAAAGCGTCGGGCGTCGATCCGGAAAAGCTCGTCGAGGCGCTCAACGGCGGCTCGGGCCGCAACAGCGCGACGCTCACCAACTATCCGACGTGGATCTTCAACGGCAAGTTCGACTCGGGCTTCACGATGAAGCTCATGCGCAAGGACGTGCGCCTCGCAATGGCCCTGCTCGATGGCGTCCACGAGAATGCGCCCATCGCGAAGGAAGCGGGGCGCCTGTGGGCGGCGAGCGAGGCGAGCATCGGCGACTCGGAGGATTTCAATCGCATCGTGCAGTTCATCGAATCGAAGTAAGGGGAACAGAAAAAAATGGAATACGACGCAGCAGAACAGCTTCTCGCGGCATTCAAACATTTCTTTCCGGACGCGAAGACGATCGGCTCGTATGTCGGTGGCGAACTGATCGAAGGCGCGGGCGAAAGCATTCAGCTTTACGACGCCGCGACCGGCAAGCCGAGTCTCGCGTACAAGGACGGCGGCGCGGCCGTCGTCGAGCAGGCGGCGGCTGCGGCCACGCGTGCGCAGAAGCAATGGTGGGCGCTCACACATGCAGCGCGCGGCCGCGTGATGTTCGAGATCGCGCGCGAGATTCGCAAGGAAGCGGAACAGATCGCGCGGCTGGAAGCGCGCGGCTCGGGCAAGCCGATTCGCGATTGCCGTGGCGAAGTCGCGAAGGTCGCCGAGATGTTCGAGTACTACGGCGGCTGGGCCGACAAGTTCTATGGCGACGTCATCCCCGTGCCGACCTCGCATCTGAACTACACGCGCCGCGAGCCGGCAGGCACCGTGCTGCAGATCACGCCGTGGAACGCGCCCGTCTTCACGTGCGGCTGGCAGGTCGCGCCCGCCATCTCGATGGGCAATGCGGTGCTGCTCAAGCCGTCGGAGCTCACGCCGTTCACATCGATCGTGATCGGCTTGCTGGCGGAGCGCGGCGGTGCGCCGAAGGGCCTCATCAATGTGCTCGCGGGACTCGGGCAGACGGTCGCGCAAGCGGCGATCGCGCACAAGGCGGTGAAGAAAGTCGTGTTCGTCGGCTCGCCGGCGACGGGCGCGCGTATCGCCGAAAGCGCGGCGAAACGCGTGCTGCCTTGCGTGCTGGAACTGGGCGGCAAGTCGGCCAATATCATCTTCGCCGATGCCGATCTCAAGCGCGCCGCGCTGACCGCGCAGGCGGCGATTTTCGCGGGCGCGGGGCAAAGCTGCGTCGCGGGTTCGCGCTTGCTGGTGCAGCGTTCCGTCTACGACGAATTCGTCGCGATGGTCGCAGCGGGCGCGAAAAAGATCAGAGTCGGCGCGCCGCTCGATGATGCGACCGAAGTCGGCCCGATCAACAATCGCAGGCAGTACGATCACGTGATGTCGATGATCGGCAAGGGCATCGCCGATGGCGCGACGCTCGCGGCCGGCTCGGCCGAGCGCTCGGATGCGGGCTACTATGTCGCTCCGACCGTGCTCGCCGGCGTGACTAACGACATGGACGTCGCGCGCACGGAGATCTTCGGGCCCGTGGTCGCGGCGATTCCGTTCGACACGGAAGAGCAAGCCGTCGCGATCGCCAACGACACCGACTTTGGTCTCGCCGGCGCGGTATGGACCAACGACGTCGCGCGTTCGCTGCGCGTCGCAAGCCAGGTCGATGCGGGCACGTTCTGGGTCAACGGCTACAAGACGATCAACGTCGCGTCGCCGTTCGGCGGTTATGGTCTGAGCGGCTACGGGCGATCCAGCGGCGTCGAGGCGCTTTACGAGTACACGCAGACCAAGAGCGTGTGGGTCGAAACGGCAAAGGATCCGGCCACGACGTTCGGCTATCTATGATCAAAAACGCCCGGGCGTCGCCATGACGCGGCGTCCGGGCAATCAAGGGGAGAAGGGAATGCAAAGCACGTTGAGCGCGGATCGCGCGGAAGGAAGCGGCCTCAGAACCGCGAAGCTCTTTTTCTATGCGGCGGTCATTCTGTTGATCGCGGAGTTCATCGGGTCGTTCACGTTCAAGATCGGTCCGGGCAAGGTCATTCTGCTTCCGATGATCTGGGCGCTGTTGCTCGGCGCCGCGCTCGGTCTCGTCTCCGAGCGCTGGAAAAGCCCGGCGCGGCTCGACGTGCGCAGCCAGTTCTACGCAGCCGCGATCCTGCAGCCCGCGCTCCTGCTGTTCGTCGCGAAGCTCGGCCTCCTGGTCGGCAGTGCATTGCCGAAGCTCGCCGCGGCGGGCTGGGCGCTCGCGTTTCAGGAACTCGGCCACTTTGTCGGCACGATCCTGCTCGGCTTGCCGCTCGCGCTTCTGCTCGGCATCAAGCGCGAGGCGATCGGCGCGACGTTTTCCGTCGGGCGCGAACCGAGTCTTGCGATCATCGGCGAAAAATACGGCATGGATTCCGCCGAAGGTCGCGGTGTGCTCGCGGAATATCTGACGGGCACGGTGTTCGGCGCGGTGTTCATCGCGATCTTCGCGGGATTCGTCGCGAGCCTGCACATCTTTCATCCGCTCGCGCTCGCGATGGGCTCGGGCGTCGGCTCGGGCAGCATGATGGCGGCGGCGTCGGGCGCGATCGCGGCGCAGCAGGACCCGGAGACGGCGAAAGCGGTGCTCACGTTCGCGGCGGCGAGCAATCTGATCACGACGACCATCGGCACGTACTTCACGCTCTTCATCTCGCTGCCGATGGCCATATGGGGCTATCGGCTGCTGGAGCCGCTCATCGGCCGCAAGACAAAGGCGTCGAGCGCGGGCGAGACGGCTTCATCGGCGCCGAAACTGGGCGACGTACAGACCGAGGCGCCTCACCTCGGCTACGGCGGCAAGATGCTCGCGTGGGGCGCGACCGCGCTGATGGCGCTCGTCGCCGACTGGATCACGCACGGCACGACGCCGCTGCAAGGCTTGCCCGGCATGGCGGTGATGGTGCTCGCGACGATCGTCGGCGACGCGATCGCGCGTGCGACCGGGCGCAAGATTCCGGCTGTGTGCTGGGTATCGATCGTCGCGATGTTCCTGACTTCGCCGTGGTGTCCGTGGGGTGCGCAGATCGCCGCGGCGAGCGCGCAGAACGACTTCCTCGGCGTGACGACGCCGATGCTGACCTTCGCGGGATTGTCGATCGCGAAGGACATTCCGGCGTTCAGAAGGCTCGGCTGGCGCATCGTGCTGGTGTCGTTCGTCGCGAATGCCGGGACGTTCCTGGGCGCGGCGCTGGTGGCGCAGCTCTTCCATATCTGAAGCCGGTTTGAAAGCCTGGAAACGAACTACGGCGGCGGGCAGGGCGGTATAAAATCGAGATGTACTTCTCTCGCGCTCGAATGCGCCCGCCGCCATGGATACTCCCTCGGGCAAAGAAACCTCCCGCAAGCCGATGTCGCCTCGCATGCTCAATGTGCTGACGGCGCTCATCGGCATCGCCACGCTGGCGCTGGGTGTCGCGTGGCTGATCTATACGTGGATCGTTCATCTCGAGATCCCGTATTTCGCCATTCCGCTCGTGCTTACCGTGCCGGTGATCGTCGCGGTAGCGTTCCGAAATTGCTGGGACTGATGCGCCGCTGAATTGCGGTCGCGGAAATGAAAACGCACCACGGCGATAAAGATCGCCGCGGTGCGTTTGAATGTCGCTGGTAGGCTCGATTGGACTCGAACCAACGACCCCCACCATGTCAAGGTGGTGCTCTAACCAGCTGAGCTACGAGCCTACGGAAGCCGCGAATTATAGGGGAAACTTTCGCGTTGTGGGGGTTTTTGGGCGAAATTTTTTGATTGGGGACGCTCCGTCGGCAGTCGGATGTCGGTGTCCCTTGGAAGTTATGGATGATCGATCAGCGCGTCGATGATTTTACATAACATAAATTATCGAAC